>CAYHHJ010000019.1:8476-10798 GCA_964356405.1 uncultured Candidatus Peribacteria bacterium
TTGAGTGCAGCGGAGCCGATCATCCGGGAAAAGTCGACGAAGTCTTTGTCGGTGAACATGGGCACGTGGCCGATGACTTCGTGAACAATATCGGGTTCGGGGGTGTAGTCGGGGCGGCTGGAGTGGCGAATGTACTGGGTGCAGAGCATGAGTTTTTGGTCGAGTAGACTGAGGAAAATGCGTGCGTCGATGAGGCCTTCCACCGGACCCACGCTGAAACCGTGAAAGCGTTTGAGTTCGCTATCGAGCGTGGCGAGTTGCGGCACGGCATGCGTGGAAATGGGTAGGAGGTCTTTAGCCATGAGATATTCGCTGCTCGCGAGGTCGCGGTGAAGCGGGAGCAGTTTTTCTGTCACGGCGCGCCAGGTGCGGTTTTCTTCATCGGTGTAAATGACAGTGGGAACTTCGCTACGGTTCATAAAGTAATTACGGGCGATGAGCGCAATTTCGTTGCGGCGCGCGCGGTACACGGGGTCGTTGGCGCCGGGGTGGTCGAGGGAGAGAAAGGAGATGTCAGTTATTGGATCGTTCATATTGGTAGGTTAAAAAATAGCCTCTTGAGGGAGGCTTAGGTTTCTTAGAAAAAAGAAATGCGTCAATACGCAGTTAAGCCCCCACACGAGCGGTAATAATAGGAGGCGGTTTGTGAGAGACGAGTATTCATGTAAGGACTACATTACTCTAATTTCTTGAGTAGTGCAATTTTAAGCAGCCAATCCCCACTCTCGTGCTAGGTGGCTTGCCATCGTCGGCTCCTTTGCTTGAAGGAACGTAAGGAATGTCTTTGCCCGTCCTAGGGAAGCTTTGCTAGCGAATTGTGAACCCTGGGTGAGCATTTTTGCAGCACGGTCGTACATTTCAGGGTCGGGATGAGTGAACATCCATTCAAGTAAATCTAAAGCAAAATCCGGTTCCAGTTCCATCATGAAGTAGCAGACTTGCTGCCAGTAACCTGTATCTACTTTTTTATCTTTGTCGCAAACACTCATTAAAGTTCGCATCAAATCGAGCCTTTCGGGAGAGCTCATGAGTTTCCATTGCTCAATGTCCCAAACTTGTTCTAAAGCCGCTTGGATATTTTGTGGATCTCCAGACAGAATGTCTGCCTTAACAGTAGATAAGTCTGCCTTTTCTCTTGGTTGATTGGACATAAGGCGATGTTTAAATAACGAGCATATTATAACTTATTTTTGTGTACTTGTAAAGTTACTCAAGCTTCTCGAGGGGCGCAATGCTGGCGGAGAGTTTTTTAGTGCCGACGCCGGGGTCTTTGAAGGTGACGGTGACGATGCCGCCTTGGATTTTCATAACCACGCCTTCGCCGAAACTGCGGTGGCGCACGAGGTCGCCTTCGTAGAGTTCAATGGGGTCGAGGTTGCTGTAATCTTCTTCCACGGGAATGGGTCGGCCGGTGTAGGTTTGCGTGGTGGGGGCAATGTAGCCTTCCACGAGCTCGACGGGAATATCGAGGAGGAATTGGGAGGGCGCGTTTTGTTTGAATTCGCCGAAGAGCATGCGCTGTTGGGCGTGCAAAAGGTAAAGATGGTCCATGGCGCGGGTGATGCCCACGTACATGAGGCGACGTTCTTCTTCGAGTTCTTGTGGTTCAAAAAGCGAGCGGGAATGGGGGAAGATGCCTTCTTCGAGACCGGTCATAAATACCACGGGAAATTCGAGACCCTTGGCGCTGTGCAGGGTCATGAGGGTGACGGAATTTTGGCTTTCGTCCACATCGTCCAGGTCGGTCATGAGGGTGATTTCCTCGAGGAAAGTGGACAAAGAGACACGGGGTTCGAGGCCTTCGTACTTGTCTGCTACGGTGATAAGTTCTTGTACGTTTTGGAAACGGGCCTCGCCTTCGGGGGACTTGTCTTCGAGCAAATATTGTTTGTAACCGGAGCCGGAAATCACGTGTTTGAGGAGGCCTCCCACGGCGAATTCTTCGCTGAGTTTTTGGAAGTGGCGCATGAGTACCGTGAAGGCTTCGAGGTGTTTTGTTTTGCCGGCGAGTTCGGGGATTTCGTGAACGTGTTCCATGGCGCGGAAAATGGAGAGGTCGCGTACGACCGCGAAGTTCTGGAGGATTTCTAGGGTTTTGGGGCCGATTTTCCGCGCGGGCACGTTGATGATGCGGAGTACGGAAATGCTGTCTTCTGGATTGAGGATGACGCGGAGATAGGCCACGAGATCTTTAATTTCTTTGCGGAGGTAGAATTTTACGCCGCCCACGATTTTGTACGGAATGCCGAAGCGCATAAAGGATTCTTCAATGGCACGGGATTGGGCGTTGGTGCGGTAGAGGGCGGCGAACTCGCTATACGC
>CAYHHJ010000020.1:0-5329 GCA_964356405.1 uncultured Candidatus Peribacteria bacterium
AGGCCGTCGTAATTTGCCAATTCACCACCTTGAGTTTTAGCGGTGAGTGCAATGAATTTTTCCACGTACGCCGCGTCCATTTTTTCAATTCGGCAGAGTACAAACAAGTCAGAAGCATCGGTCACTTGAGGCTGTCCCCAAGAAACTTCACGGAGTTTAGCGCGCACGTCTGCATTTTTTACCTGCACAAATTTATAAGGTTGAAGCCCAAAAGAAGAAGGGGAGAGTTGCAGTACTTCTTTTAAAGCCGCCACTTGCTCCGCGCTGAGCTTTTTTGTTGGGTCATAAGTCTTGGTTGCGTAGCGCCACTTGAGTTGTTGGATGAGATCCATTTTGTGAAGTTAAGAGTGCTGTCATTTTTAACACAAATATTGAGCGGGTGCTAGAGCTTGTGTTAACGTAAAACCACACATCACTTTATGAAAAACTCTAAAACTTGGTTGATCGCGCTAGTCTTCACTCTTATCGCCATTGCTGGAGTTGCCTTTGTTTACGCCAAACCAGAGCTATTCCAAGGACGGTTCTCGGGTATGCAAGTGGAGATGGGAGAGTAATTACTCAGCTTTGGCCCATTCCTCAACGGAGACATAGTTGCCGTCGGTGTCTTTGATCTCAAAGGTAGTAGCCGTAGTGTCCATGCGGAACTCGTATTGTGCTGAGAGCTCACAGCCGACGTTGATGTACACCGTTCCGTTGTAGAACCCTTCTTCGTCGGTCACATTTTCCGTTCCATTCATAACGTAACCCACGCCGCTGGCACAACGAGACATCGCCTCCTTCGGGTTGTTCATGACTCCATATTTTTCTCGTACAGGTGCGACTAAGTTTTCTTCCGCCAAAGCGTCCAAATCAGTGTCCAAATTCCAAGTGGGAGCTTGGTCATCAGCCACAAGGGGTGTATCCCACAAAGCCTCTTCAGCCGCGCGTTTTTCGTAGTTTCTAGAAATCACCAGAGTGACTCCAATACACAGAGCAAGCAGTACAGTGAGTTCGATGATGGTGTTGCTGCGATTTTTCATAATGAGGGGTTATTTTTCCCAGTCTTCCACGGGGATGTAATTGCCATTTTCGTCTTGAATGTCGAAACGCCTCGTGATGGTGGAAAGACGGAATGAATAGTTTTCACCCCCGCTCTCACAACCAATAGAAAGATGGACAGTTCCGAAATAGTGATAGTTGTTAAACATGGCTTGAACCTCTGTGTCTTCTAGGTAGTAAGACACATCGCTGGAACAGCGAGAAAAAGCATCATCGAGGTCTTCTAGTCCCAGCTTTTCTTTCATGGGTTCAATCAGATTTTCTTCCGCAAACTCGGCATCAGAAAAAACCCATTTACTTGCTACTATCTCTGGATTCCTAGGCATAATACCGATCGGTTCACGCTCGCTACCCTCGTTGGAAATATATAAAGTAACCCCCGCACAAATAGCCAATAAAACGAGCAAAGCAACAATATTTCTGAGCGTTTTTTTCATGGCGAAACTTTATGCCTATCTTTATACAGCAGGATCAGCTCGGCGACAATCAAGTTAGGAACCCAACTAAGCCAGGGTGTCAGAGACAGAACCTCCGTTTCTGTCATGCCGAGGCCCAAAGAAAGCACCGGTACCCAGAGCCGCAAAGTCACGGCGGCAAAGGTCACCGCGTAGCTGCGCGTTATCCAATCGCGGTGCACGGCCACATTTTTCTCCACAATAATCGCGTGCACGCCACGGTAGGTGGTGTAGATCCACGCCAAGTCCATGCACACGAATCCAATCTGGGCAAAAATGCCGCCCCGCGCAAAAACCGCCATGTAAAGTCCAGCCGGCGCCGCAATGGCTATGCCCAGCGCATACAGTTTGCCCAGCACTTTATGCAACTTCAGGTGCCGCTTCCTCAGCCATGGCCAAAACTGCACGCTTCCCACGGCCAGCGCCACCAGTGCGCCCGAAATATGCAAATAAAACGAAAGCTTCCACGGCCATTGTTTAATGAGCTCTTCACGCACCAACAAGAAATTAATGTCCTCGCGGAACGAAAAATACTCCAGCGTTCGAATCGCCAAATAAAACGCAAAAAACACCATCAGGGCTTTTGCTGCGAAAAGGAGGGTTTTTTTCATGTGGAACAGGGGCAGACTGGGCTTCGCCCAGAATGGCGGAGAGGGAGGGAAGGACGCTCATTTCATTCGCTAACTCCCTCCTTTTCCTAAAAACTCCTGGCGGAGAGGGAGGGAGTCGAACCCTCGATACGAGTATTACCCCGTATAACGGTTTAGCAAACCGCCGCCTTCGGCCACTCGGCCACCTCTCCACTAAGCCCTAAATTTGAAAAGAGCCACCCCAGTTTATGCATTTCGCTTATTCAGGGCAAGCGATTCTTCCCCTAACCTGAAAACTGTGCTATAATGATCTAATAATTAAATCTAATGGAGCCAACCGTTCCCACCGTCGTAGAGCCAAACCTGGAAGACAGCAAGCTCGTGGCAAAAAACGCCGTTCTGGATGCAGGCGAAGCCGCTGAACAGTTCCGTCAGGATTTTAAGGGTTTTTTGAGCCAAATCATCCGCCCCGACTCCTGGCGCGACGGCCTCAAACTCGTGGCTTCCGGCGGCATGGGCCTCCTCACCGACCTCGAAGAAATGATCACCCAGCACAACTGGACTCCCGACAAACTCGTGATGCATTTGGACAAAGACCTCTCCGCGATTGTGCTCAAACACCCTGAACTCCAAGAACCATGGGAGAACGTAAAAGTCAGCTTCCATTTCGCCAAACTCAAGACCGACGAAGCCCTGGCTCATGTGAGAGAAATCGCCATACGCGAGTACGGAAAGTTCGACCAAAAACAGGTTATCCACGCGGTGTGGAGCGGCGTAAAAGCTGAAATTCAAATCGACATCGCAAAATTACTGACCCATTTTAACAGTCAAAAAGAACCCCAATAATATGGCTGATGAATCATTAGAAGGACTAGAAAAGGTAGATGAAACCAAACTCTCTACAGAGGGTCGGGCTGCCCTTGCCAAGGTTAAAGGCGAAATACTGGCGGCCCAAACGCCGGAAACCTGGATGGAATGGACAAGAGACCGCGTCTGGTCAGTCATGAAATGGGTGGGAATAGGTACCGGAATCGCGGCCGTTGGAGCGGTTGCGACCGTGGCAGGTGGAGCGCTCGGCTTTACCTATGGAACCGAAAAAGCGGCTGAAGTAGCACCCGAAGTGATGGTGGGCGTGGCGAGCCGTGAAGTGGATGAACGACTTAAAGAATTAAGTGATTTTTGGGAATCCGTGAAGCCGATTCTGCTCACTGGAGTTACTCAACTAGGAGACTTTCTTGAAGAGTTGAAGAAAAAAGGCACTACATGGGAGGGCGCTAAAGTAGCTACCAGGGCCGTGTTGAAAGGACTTGGTAACGATGGAGTGCAATGGATGTCTACAGGTGACACGAGTTTGGATCAAACGGTTGCAGAAATCACAAAGGCAGTAGAAGCAGATCCCGTTTTAGCTCCAAAATGGGAAGCGATTATGGCCACCTACGGCAAGTTAAAAGGGAAACAAGCAGAACTCCCCGCGCTGAGCGCTCGTTTAACGTCGGTGACCAAAGAAGACCGCGCTCAAATTGAAGAAGACGTTAAAAGAGAAATGAAAGAAGCCATTCTCAACGATTTACCTTGGGCATCCTCACCATCAGAACAATGAGCACTCCAGAAAAAACACCAGAACCTCTGTCAGTCGCCAAAGCTCCACGGGAAGCAAGTCCATTAAAAGGAAAACTTGTCCTAACTGCTGGATTGATTGCGGGGGTCTTGGCGGGTGCGCCAGCAGTCTACCTTGGAAAAACATTCGTCGAAACAGTGCCATCTGCCATCAAAGGTGAAGCTACCGATCAAGTAACAGAAGCGGTCACCGAAGCCTACGATGCTTTGATTGAATTTAAAAATCAGTTCGTACCCTTCATGCGAAAATTTGTAAGGGAAACCTCCTGGAGGGTCAAATTAGCAGTAGTGGAGGAAGGTGGAGCAGGAATGCTTTCCGATATATATACCTGCCTTGCCGACGACAAATGTGCGCCGGAACAAACCTTCAAAAACATAATGGGGAAAATGGACTCGATCATGCCAAGATATCGTATGCTTAATGAGCCTTGGTCTGCCCTAAAGCAGCAGTTTACAGCAGTAGAGCAAACGGGGACCCGAGCGCTGCTTTTCACAAAAGCACTCACCGATGGTGATCTCCAAGCGTTTGATAAAACTAAAATGCTAGATGCAGCGTGGGGTGCTTTTCGAGACGAAGTGAAAAGCGACTTCGACGACATTTTTACATCCGCTCCAGAGTCGGAATCCCCAAAACCGTAAGGCCGGATTTGAGCGCGTACATAAAGGCATGCACCACGCCAAGACGGGTGCGTTTTTGTGCCTCGTTGTCGGCGCCGGCCACGGAAGTGGTTCCGTAAAAACGGTTGAACTCCTGGCACATTTCGTAGAGCGCCGTGCACACAATGTGCGGCTTGCGTTCGTGCAAGGCGCGGTCGAGCGCGTCGGGGAATTTGAGCAATTGTCGCACGATGTTTTTTTCGGAATCTTTGCTGAACGTAGGCATTCCGCTCAGCGCCACGTCGCCCACTTTTTCAATGATGCTGCGGGATCGTGCAAAGGAGTACAGCAAGTACGGCGCCGAGTTTCCTTCCAACGTGATGATTTTGTTCCAATCAAACACGATGTCTTTATTTCGGTCTTGTGAAAGGATCGCATATTTCACGCTGGCCACGCCCACAATTTCCGCGAGCTGTGCATACTCTTCGCGGGGCAGTTCCGTGCCGCGCTCCGCCGAAAGTTCACCCGCTCGCTTCACGGCTTCATCCAGCAAAAATTCCAAGCGAATCACATTTCCTTTTCGGCTGCTCATAGCTGCGTCTGCAAAACTCATACGGCCAAAAGAAATGTGCTCGAGCTGCGTGTCCTCCGCATAATCCAGCGCCTTTGCGACGGTGAAATCTTGTTTAAAATGCAGCGACTGCGCCGTGTCCACCACGTACAAAATTGCCTCGGGATGCCAGGTTTCTACTCGGTACTTCACGGTCGCTACGTCGCGGGTTAAATACAGCGTGGTTCCGTCGCCTTTTTGAATCAGCGCCGGTGTCTGCCCTTCACCCATATCAAAAATCAGCGCCCCCTTTTCGCCTTCCACAAAAAGCCCCTTCTTTTTCCCCTCTTTCAAAACCTCCTCCGCCATTTTTAAATAAAAACTTTCGCCCGTGATGTGGTCAAATTCCGTACCAAGGCGAATGAACATCCTTTTCAAATCCTCCAAGCTCTCGTGCACAATCCACTTCCAGAGCTCGACCC
>CAYHHJ010000020.1:5429-10627 GCA_964356405.1 uncultured Candidatus Peribacteria bacterium
TCGTCGTTCGGGTGCTTGTGAATTTCTGTCATGTCTCCCCACACTTCCATGGCGTAAATCAATTTTGCAAAATTCATTCCCCAGTCTCCCAAGTGGTTGATGCGAATCACCTCATTCCCCATAAAGTCGAACAAGTTCGCGAGCACGTCTCCAATCACCGTGGACAAAATATGGTGCACGCCCATGTGCTTGGCCGCATTGGTAGCGCAGTACTCCACAATCACCGGACGGTCGTGATGCTGGCCTTGTTCCACTCGAAATCCACCTTCAAGTTGCTTAAGGGCCTCCGCCAAATACTCGTCACTAAGTCGCAAGTTTATAAACCCGGGCGCCGCAAACTCCAGCGATTCCACACGGTAGTCTTTTGGAAAGTGCTGAATGATTTTATCGGCCACGGTTCGCGGATTTTCATTGAATCGCTTACTGAGTTTAAACGCCGCACTGCAAGCGTAATCACCATGCTCCTTGTTCTTGGGTTCTTCCACGACCGTGCATGCAAAAGCCTCCTCGTGGCTCAGTTCCGGAAAAGCCTCCAACGTCGCCTGGGCAAAAAGAACTTTGAGCTCTTGAGACATGATTTTCATGCGCGAACTATAAGCCACTTGTAGAATCCGGTCAAAAGGTGTTAGACTTCACTTTGTTTTTAAAACCACCACTTGGACCCTGCCTTAGGATTAGGCCTCATCGTACTATTCGTTCTCCTCTCCGCATTCTTTGCGGCTGCTGAAACGGCAATCAATTCTTTGTCACCGGCCAAGGTGCGGACTTTACTTGAGGAGAAAAAACCGGGCGCTGTGCAGTTGGATTGGCTTAAAAAGAACTATCACCGCACGCTCATTGCGGTCCTCTTCGGAAATCAATTTGTAGACACCTTGGCGGCCGCGGTGGCCACCGTCTTGGTCGCAGAGAAATTCGACTCAATCTATTTGGGACTTGTTTCTGGAGTACTCACCGTGGTGAGTCTTATTTTTGGTGAGGCCCTTCCAAAGTCTCTGGCCAGCGTACACGCACAAACCGTGGGTCTACTGCTCGCTCCACCAGTTCGCGCTTTTGTTTGGATTTTAACGCCGCTGGTTTGGATTTTGGATCACCTTATAAACTTCATGCTTGGCCTGTTCGGCTCCGCTAAACAAAATCAAGTCACGGATGAAGAACTCATTGCCATGGCTTCCATCGGAGCGGAGGAAGGTAGTATCGACGAACACGAACTCGCTCTCATTGAAAACGCACTTGAGTTCAACGACATCCCCGTAGAAGGAATTATGACGCCGCGTGTCCACGTGGACGCAATCCCCGAAACTTTTAAACTCGATGAAGCCACGGAATTTGCCGTGAACCACACTCACACCCGCATCCCCATTTACCGTGACAACATCGATCACATTGTGGGCATTTTGTCTCTAAAAGAACTCTTAAAACAGTACCATACTCAAGAAGACCCCGAGCACACCAGCCTTCGTCAAATCAACCTGCTCACTCCGCTCAAAGTGCCCAGCAATATGAAAGTTCAGGAGCTGTTCCGTCAGTTTAAAAAGAAACGTATGCACATGGCGGTTGTGCTCGATGAACACGGCGGAACCCTGGGGATCGTGACCATGGAAGATTTATTGGAAGAACTCGTGGGCGACATTGAAGATGAACAAGATTTGGAAGAGGAGCATGTTAAAAAAATCACTGAAACCGAGTATGTGCTCAGTGGACGTGTAGAACTGGACGACCTCGCCAAAATCATGGATGTAGAGTTTGAATATCCCGGTTACAAAACGGTAAGTTTCTTTATGATCGAAAAGCTGGGCTACCTTCCTCACGAAGGCGAAAGCGTTATTGCCGAAAACTGGCAATTCACGGTAACCAAAATGCTCCGTAATACGATCCTTAAGATTCGCCTGAAGAAACTTTAGTACACCACCAACGGCGTACCGATAGAAGTGAATTTGTACATCGTTTCTGCATCGTCAGGCAGCGTACGGATACATCCGTGGCTTACGGGTCGTCCGATGTGAGTCAGCGCTTCAGACCAGAAGGTTCCGCCGTCCGTAGCCAAGTAAGGCAGGGCGTGGATTCCATATCCTCGGGAATCCCACAGTTGGAAGTAGGGCATTCGATAATGTGGTGAGGCTTGTCCAATTCGAAGTTCTTGTTTGGTCAAAATCTTATAGGTTCCACGAGGGGTTGGCGTTGCATACGCTCCGCTGGAAACCTGCATGCTCCACACGGTGAGCTCACCAAATTTGGCGTACATCATCTGGTTCGCGAGATCGATTTCCAAATTGCGATCCAAGCCGTCGAGTTGCATGGCGTTCATAGAAAGCTCCGTCACAAAGGAAATATCACTCTTCATCTCGTCGCTAGGTGCGCCCACGGTGATGTCCACTCCAAAGCTTTCTCCAACCCACGCTTGGTCTTCAATCAGTGGTTGAAAAAATTCTCGGTAAATGTTGTCACCCTCGGGTGCAATACTTTGAAAGTCCACATGAAACACTTCATTGGGTTCCACATAATCCTCCGTCATAAGGATACGATTTGGACGGATCCAACCTGTCACGGCCGAATCACTGCTTCCAAAAACGCTGTCTCGGTCTTGTGATTTTTGAGTTCCTACGTTGAGTGCAGGCAGTCCATAACATTTAGAGTCCTCTGCAAAAAGTCGAGTGTTCCCCGCATTCACAAAGGTCATGCTCACTCCAAATACGGATCCGGGTAGAATATTTTCATCCACTTTTACCTCGCTCAATTCCACCTTATATTCTGGATTTTCTGGCAAGTCGTATTGGCAAAAAGACCATTCCCCATATTTTCCAAGCACCACGTCGGTCATGTCGTTTCCTTCGCCATAAGCTTCTGGGTCGATGCGAGTCACGTCGTCAAAGTAGACACCGCTCAGCGCAGTAACGGGCTTATTGAAAAGAGAGGCCTGAACGTGTTCATTACTCAAAATGCCAACCAGCAAGGTGACCATAAAGGTCAATGAAGCGAAGAACATAGTTAGAATAGGACGACGAAGAAAGTTTTTTTGACGGGACATGGGCTTTTTGTTTTTGTATTCAAGACATTGTAGCAGAAAAAGCCCCGATCGTCAAAACCTATTTACCTCCCAAGTAAGCGATTCAGCTCCTGTTTGAATTCCTCCACGTCCTTAAACTGCCGGTACACGCTAGCAAATCGTATATAAGAAACCTCGTCGATCACTTTTAGGGCATGCATCACATCGCGGCCAATGGTGTCGCCGGGAATTTCCTTGCCGCTGGTGCTCCACACCTCTTCCAAGCGGTCGATCATGCCGCTGATTTGTTCCTGCGTCACCGGACGTTTTTCGCACGCACGCCAAATTCCATGCTCCACTTTGCTGCGGTCATAACTTTCCCGCGAGCCGTCTTTTTTCACCACAATGAAATTCGCCGTTTCTACTTTCTCAAATGTGGTGAAACGATAGTTGCACTCCTCACATTCTCGCCGTCTACGAATAGACCGGGCTTCGTTGGCCTCTCTTGAATCCACCACAGAGGTGGCTTTGTGTTTGCATTTAGGGCAAATCATCGGGTTAAATAGTGACATGTTCGAAGGCTTTACACAAGACGACTGGATTCACTTGGGGGCTGTGGTCCTCCTGGCTGCGCTGCCCGCAATAATCTGGTCCGTGGTTTTATTCAAAGGCCGCAAAACTTCCCGCTGGCCTCTGCTCCTCGCGTTCTTTTTGGGAACCCTCACCGTGCTTCCGCTCATCCTGCTTTATGATTATGTGTGGGTGCAATTTCCACAGCTCAATCTCTACAACGCCATCGATTCCAGCATCGCTAATGCAAACATCGCGGCCGTTGCCTCTCTCGTAGTTGTGGGAATTCTGGAAGAACTCGCCAAGAGCGGAGTGGTTCGTTTCATTGGAAAAACCCGCATCGGAATCCAAACCATCAACGACGCTGTAAAATATTCCATTCTCGCCGGACTCGGATTCGCCTTCACTGAGAACATTTTTTATTTCCGCGATGCCTGGGACCAAGGCGGCCTCGTGGTGCTTCTGCCCGTGCTCATTTTCCGCTCGCTCTTCACGGTGTGTGGTCACATGGTTTTCTCTGGAATTTACGGATACTTTTACGGAATTTCCAAATTTGCCCACCCCATTATGGAAGCGCGCCTTTGGATGGGCGAACGCTCCTTCGGCGTCCGTATGATGTCTAAAATTCTTGGCACCGACGAAGCCAAGGCCTATTCCCAGCTCATGCTCCTCAAGGGTCTCATCATAGCGATGGGCATCCACGCGGCCTTCAACTCATTCTTGCAATTCGACCAATTCCTCCCCGTAATCGCCATTGTGGGATTTGGTCTCCTCTACCTCCTCTACCTGCTAGCGCACAAGGCCGGTGCGATCGTTTTTGCGTCCACCGGACAAGACAGCTCCATGGCAAAAAAAGACGTCGACACCGTGCTCCAACTGCTTGGGATGTGGACACAAGAAGGCCGCTACCAAGATGTAGTGGACATTTGCCAACGCCTCCTCCTCCGCGACCCCGACAACAAAGTGGTGCAACTTTTCCAAGCCAAGGCCATGGACAATCAAAAGCTCAACACGCTGGAGAGCTCCTTCACTTCGCTGTTTCAATCTGAAGACAAGGCCACCGACGATCCAACGCTCCGCACCCTCGTTAAGCAAAAAGTGCTTATGGAAATGCTCAAAGAAAAACAGACCGCCGCTCCCACTCCCACGGCCGCCCCCATTCCCGCCAGTAACCTGCCTAAAATTCCTCGAGTTCCTGGGCTTGGATCTCCGCAAAACGGTCCGTCATCCCAGCAAGGTAATCCTTGATCTTCACCGCCCCCTCCGCTGCCGCTTCCCCCGGATGCGCCGCCTTCCACTCATTTATATAATAGTTGAAGAGTTTTTTGATGATTTTTTTGCCGTGCTCAGAATGCTGCACCACATCCGGATGGTAGTAGAGCCGCGTCGTCAAAAAATCCTTTAGTGCTTTATTAGCCGTCTCCATGGGTGGCGAAAAATTCACCAGCTTTTCTTTGCAATTGTAGACGGCCTGAATGTTTTTAATGCCGTGCAGTTCAATAAGGCGGCTGGCCTCCTCGGCAATGTCCCAAATCATCAGGCTGATCATTTTGCTCACGGCGCGCGAGACGCGAATTGTTTCATCGGCAATGACAACATCTGCTTAATCGGAAGCCTCTTTAGCGCACTTCCACAAGTCCAGGTC
>CAYHHJ010000021.1:0-2950 GCA_964356405.1 uncultured Candidatus Peribacteria bacterium
TGTTTCATTGCTGAGCTTTAAAGTGGATTTGACTAAAAATAGAAAAGTATTATCATATGACAATGAAAGGTAAAGCTGCTGCTCCCAATGAGATGTTGGTGCCCATAATTGGGCCCATGTATAACCCAGAAACTCTTCGTTTGGGGGTTTATAAGCGTGGGCAGCCTGTCGAACTTCCACTTGATCTTGATGGCTGGCCTACGTCAGGTGAGCTGTGTAAGGCCCTAAAAGGTGAAGGAGGGGTTACCTTAACTTGCTTGTGCATTCTAAGGGAGGGCTTGTGAAGGCCATGCACTTTTATAAAGAATTGATAGATGAAGTGAGGCTACAGGAGGGAAGGGTAAGGGCTTATGTGCCTCATACAGCTGGAAGTGCAGCTGCATTCCTCTTGCCGTTGGTTGATGAAATAAATCTTGTAGAGCGGACAGAAGTGGTTTTGCACAGGCAGGCAACGATCACACACGTTCCTTTTAAAGAAGTTTTGCTTCTCACTACGGATGGTGCACTTATGCCGGCTCAGCTTTGTACCCGCGAATATGTGCCAGTAGAGGAGGAGTGTGAAAACGACCGAAATGTTATGAGAGATTTTCTTTTGACTGGACTCGCTGAAGGTCTACGGGCTCAAGTTCATGCAGCCCTTCAAGGCGTATTTGATGATCCATCAAACAAACGTGATGAGATTAGGATGACTGGAAAAGAATTGGCCGGCCTTGGTAGGGTAAAGGCCTTCGTCAAATCTAAAGATTTGAGAGCTCAGTTTTTTAGAGATACAGGAGTTCACGTCCCTTCCAATCCAGATGTTAGGCGAGTGTGGGCGGAAGCTGAAGATCCAAGCTACCTTTAAGTCCATAATTAACCCTAAAGTCAGAGTGAGCTCTAAGGCTCTTGATTTTTCTGTAAAGATGAATACACTATCGGCGTTCCAATTATGCATCAATGAGCCAAACATACGTTATGAAACTCGAAAAAGACTCCCAAAGATCCATCATGGCGCGTGCGTTTAAGCACTACACTGAGATCACGTCACGCGTGCTCGCGGCTACGGTTGGAACCATTGCCTTGCTAGGGATCCCCACGTACTTTTTGGACAAATGGCTGGGAACCTCGCCTTGGTTTTTTGGAATCGCTCTGGTACTTTCACTGCCGATCTCACAAGTTTTGGTGATAAAGATCATGATGACCTACACAAAAAATAATCCTCAAGACTGATGACGCAAGATGAACTCACTATCGAAGTAACGGGCATAGAGGAGGAAGCTCCTCATGTTGAAGAAGGTGGCTCCGAAAGTGGACCTCACATTCAACTGGCCTCTGAACCTGCGTTTGAAATCGGCGGATTCACCGTTACCAACACTATGACGGCAACGGTAGTTACTACTCTGCTCATCATTATTTTTGCGGTAGCGGTGCGTTGGAAGGCAGGAGTGATCCCAAGCCGTTTACAGGTTCTTTTTGAAGATGTGTTTTTGACATTCTATACTCAGCTTGAGGACAACGTGGGAGAAAAGAAGGCGCGACTGATTGCGCCGCTTATTGTGACTTTGTTCCTTTTCATACTCACGGCTAACTTGTTCATTTTATTGCCGCTGGTGGGAAGTTTTGTGACCGAACATGGACACTTTTTCCGCACGCCGACCACCGATTACAGTATGACGATTGCGCTGGCCATCATCGTGATGTCCGTGGCGCACATTTTGGCTTTTGTGGCGTCGCCACTTGGGCACATTGGAAATTACATTCGTGTTAAACCACTGTGGCAAATCATTACAGGAAAGCGTCCCGTGGGTGAACTGCTCAATGCCGGAATTGAAATCTTCTTAGGCATTCTCGAAATTTTGGGAGATTTCATTAAAATCATTTCTCTCGGAACTCGTCTATTTGGAAACTTACTTGCCGGGGAAGTGGTGATCATTGTGATCAGCGGACTGATGTTTGCGACTCAATTCCTAGTGCCCGTTCCCTTCATTGTGCTCGCGTCGTTTGCCGGACTCATTCAAGCGTTTGTATTCACTTTGCTTTCTACGCTCTTTATATCAAACAACTTGGTGCACGCAACGCACCATGAGTAACAGAGCGCAGCTCAAAATAAAAAAAGAAATTCTAATTTATTTAATTCATCCATTTAATCCCTTAACCCAATTTATATGGATATCGATATGATCAAAGCTCTCTCTGCAGCTCTCGCAGTTGCAATCGGAGTACTCGGACCTGCTCTCGGTGAAGCCCACATTGCTGGAAAGACCATGGAAGCGGTTAGCCGCAATCCTGAAATGCAAGCAAAGATGTTTACAAACATGTTGATTGCTATGGCCTTCGTGGAATCTCTTGGAGTGTACTGCTTCTTGATCTCCCTCATCCTTTTGTTCCTTTAGCTTTTTATTACACTCGGCTTTGCCGAGTATTAACAGCCCCTTATTATGGAAGGTCTCGCTAAACTCGGAATTGATCCGTTCAGCATACTTCTCTACCTGCTCAACACGGGGCTGCTTCTTGTCGTATTAACTTATGTTCTTTATAAGCCGATTCTCCGCTACCTCGATGAAAGACGAGACCAAATTCGTAGCAGTGTGGAAGAGGCACAACTCTTAAAGGTTGAGCTCGATAAAAAATCAATCGAAGCTGCTGAAGCTTCCAAGAATGCAGAAGAGACGCTCAAACGCGAAATGGAAAATCTCCGCAAGTTTACGGAGGAAAAACGCGCTGAGCTGACTGCCGAAATGGAAACTGCCCGCAATGAAATGCTGGCTAAGGCTGACGCTGATATCACTCGCCGAAACAATGAGCTCATGAAGGAAGCTGAAAAGGCGACCATGGATCTCATCAAGAAAGTTGTGCTTCACATTGTTCAGAATAAAGTTCCTGAAGAAGTGGTGGAAGCCAGCATCAAGGACAGTTGGAAGCAATTTAACAGCGCCGATAGGCGTTAAAATATGTTTAAAGATTTTCTCAG
>CAYHHJ010000021.1:3050-10513 GCA_964356405.1 uncultured Candidatus Peribacteria bacterium
AGTGTGGCCGATGGAGGCACGATTGTGGTGCAAACCCCACGGGACATTGCACCCGAACTTAAAAAAGAAATGCGTGAAAAATTCACGCAGGAACATCCGCTCACATTCCCGAGCTTTCAAGTCAACCGTCAGCTCATCGGCGGATTCCGTGTTTTCATCAATGGACAGTCTCATGACCTCTCTTGGTTCTCTCAAGTTCAAAAACTCACTTCTCTAAAATCTTAATCATTTATGGCTAAAGAATCTTTACATCAATTCCTGGCTCAAATCGAGACCGCGCTCACGCAGTCCGAAGCGGCTACGGATGCCGGCGGAAACCATGGAGTTATTCAGTCTTATAAAGACGGAGTGATCTGGGTTAAGGGTCTCTCTAATTTGAAAATGAATGAGGTGGTGAAAATCGAAGGTGTGGAAGCAGAAGCGCTCGTGATGAACCTTGAAAAAGACTCTGCGTATGCTCTCGTACTACAAGCGGATCGTGGAGTTCGTGAAGGACTCTTTGTTCGCGCGACTGGACAATACATGTCTATTCCCGTGAGTGAAGAACTCCTCGGACGCGTGGTGGATCCCCTCGGGGCTCCGCTCGATGGACAAGCGGCTATTAAAGGAGGCACTCGTATGCCTCATGAAGCTGTGGCCCCATCCGTAATGGTTCGAAAATCTGTGCACCAACCGGTGCAGACAGGAATCGTAGCCATCGACGCTTTGATCCCAGTAGGACGTGGACAACGTGAACTTATTATCGGAGATCGCCAAACAGGTAAGACGACCATCGCTATCGACACCATCATCAATCAAAAGACGGAAAACATGATCTGTGTCTACGTGGCGATTGGACAACGTCAATCTCGTACCGCTCAAGTGATTGAAACCTTGAAAAAACATGGAGCGATGGACTACACCATTGTGGTGTCTGCATCCGCTTCGTCTTCTGCCGTTATGCAATACTTGGCGCCTTACGCCGGATGCGCAGTGGGAGAATACTTCATGGCAAAAGGAAAAGATGTGCTCGTGATTTACGACGATCTTTCTAAGCACGCCGTGGCTTACCGTGAAATGTCCCTGCTGCTCCGCCGTCCACCAGGACGTGAGGCGTATCCAGGAGACGTGTTTTATCTCCACTCTCGTTTGCTCGAACGTGCAGCGAAATTGAACGATGAAAACGGAGGAGGAAGTTTGACTGCATTGCCAATTATTGAAACGCAAGCGGCCGATATTTCTGCCTACATTCCTACGAACGTTATTTCCATCACTGATGGACAAATCTTCTTGGAACCACAGCTCTTCAACAAAGGTATTCGTCCTGCTATCAACGTAGGTACGTCCGTATCTCGTGTGGGAGGATCCGCTCAAACCAAGATCATGAAGAAGGTGTCTGGATCTGCAAAACTCGACCTCGCGCAGTACTACGAACTCGAAGCGTTCTCTCAATTTGCTTCTGAACTCGATGCTACTACTAAGGCTCAGCTCACCCGTGGTAAACGTGTGGTGGAAGCTTTGAAACAAGGACAAAACGCTCCATACAAGCTCTGGCAAGAAGTAATCGTGCTCTTCTGCGCGACCAAGGGTTACTTGGACGCTGTAGAAGCGGAAGACGTGGGAGCTCGAATGAAATCTCTTTTTGCACTCGTGGAATCCAGCCACCAAGATTTGGTGAAAGACATCACGGCTAAGAAAGAAATGAGTCCAGAAATTGAAAGCGGCATCAAAGCCATTGTAGAGAATTTTTTTAACGCTTAATAAATGTCAGGAAGTTTACTAGAAATTCGGAAGCGGATCACGGGTGTGAAAAACACTCGTAAGATCACGAAAGCCATGCAATTGGTGGCGGCGAGCAAAATGCGCCAATTCCAAAAACGTGCGGTTTCGACTCGGCGTTATGTGTGGGATCTCATCGACTTGCTCGAAGAAAATCTCAACGTGATGAGCCAATTCACTGAGCAGCGTGAGAAGGGCCAGGTGCTCTTTGTGCTCTACACGTCCGACAAAGGACTCTGTGGACCGCTCAACACTAAACTCATCAACGGACTTTTCCGCAGCGAACGTTGGAACGCTTTGCAAGAAAATGAACGCATGCTCGTGACCCTTGGAAAAAAGGGAACCGATTTTGCGCGCAACAATAAGATACACATCGACAAGCATTTCGTGGGAGTTCCTGAAAAAATGAACACGGTGGAAGCGCTCAAAATTGTGGATGAACTGTTGGCTTTTTGGCTCAGCGGAAACGTGAAAGAAATCGTGCTCGTGGCGCCTCACTACAAAAATTCCTTTACGTTCTACCCGGTCCTCAAAACCTTCCTCCCGTTCACTCGAGCGATGGTGGAGAGCAATATTGGAACCGAAGAAAACAAGCACCGTCGTCACAAAAAACCCGACGAGCTCATGATTTACGAGCCTTCAAAAGAATTCGTGGTTGGCCGACTTCATCAGCAGATTGTGTCTTCATTGTTCTTGGAATCCTTCTTGGAACTCAAAGCCAGTGAATATTCCAGCCGTATGATGGCCATGCAAAGTGCGACCGATGCAGCCGATAAAATCACTTCTGAATTATCGCTTCAATATAACAAAGCCCGCCAACAAGCCATCACGCAAGAAATTGCCGAGCTCGTGGGCGCCAGCGCTGCTATCACCTCCTAATTTTAACAAATCCCTTTTACTAACCTTTCCCTTATGTCAGAAAACAGTTCAATGCCAGCCGGTAAGATCGTCCGAATCATCGGAGTGGTCGTAGATGCGTATTTCGCAGATCACGTGCCCACTCAATTTTCTGCGCTTTACACCCAGGGTCCTGCGGGACGCGTGGTGCTTGAAGTACTCGCTCACCTTGGAAACGGAGTGGTGCGAACGGTAGCCATGACCACCACCGACGGACTTTCCGTGGGCTTGGAGGTTTTGGACACCGAAAAAGAAATCCAAACACCGGTTGGGAAAGCCGTACTTGGACGTGTGCTCAACGTAACGGGAGACTTGATCGATGGAGGACCTGAACTGCCAAAGGGAACTGAATACCGTGGAATTCACGCAGAAGCACCAAGCCTGGAAGACCAAAATCCAACGATGGAAATTTTTGAAACAGGAATCAAAGTAGTGGACTTGCTCTGCCCCTTCATCAAAGGAGGAAAGGTAGCGCTATTCGGAGGAGCCGGAGTGGGGAAGACCGTGATCATGCAAGAATTGATCCACAACGTGGCCATGGCTCACGGAGGATATTCTGTATTCGCCGGAGTAGGGGAACGAAGCCGTGAAGGAAATGATCTTATTGGAGAAATGAAAGAATCAGGTGTTATCGACAAGCTCGCCATGGTGTTCGGACAAATGAACGAACCTCCTGGAGCTCGTATGCGTGTAGCTCTTACAGGGCTGACCATTGCGGAAAAATTCCGTGACGATGGACTCGACATTCTGATGTTCGTGGATAATATTTTCCGATTCACTCAGGCCGGAGCCGAAGTATCTGCTCTGCTCGGACGTTTGCCTTCTGCCGTGGGTTATCAACCTACGCTCGCAACGGACATGGCGGCTTTGCAAGAACGTATCACTTCTACGAAGAAGGGTTCTATTACTTCCGTGCAAGCGGTGTACGTGCCAGCGGACGATCTTACGGATCCTGCGCCTGCTACGACTTTCGCCCACTTGGATGCAACGATCACGCTTTCTCGTAAGCAAGCGTCTATGGGACTTTTCCCAGCCGTGGATCCACTCGATTCCACATCCAGCGCTCTCAAGGCGGATATCGTGGGAGAAGAGCACTACGTAGTAGCGACTCAGGTTCGACAAATCCTTCAACGTTACAAAGAACTCCAAGACGTGATTGCGATTCTGGGTATGGATGAACTTTCTGAAGACGACCGACGTGCCGTGTACCGAGCGCGTAAGATTCAAAAATTCCTTTCCCAAAACTTCTACGTGGCGGAACAATTCACCAGCATGCCTGGTCAGTACTATAAAGTGGCTGACACGGTTCGTGGGTTCAAGGAAATCTTGGCAGGGAAGTACGATCACATCGACGAACAACTCTTCTACATGGCCGTTTCCATTGAAGATGTGGTGGCTAAGCACGAAGCTTCTAAGAAATAATAGCGTTATACGCTTCTCAAAATGAAAAAATTATTACTCGCATTGTCGCTCCTTACCCTGCTCGCAGGATGTGAGGAACCCGTTGTGAACAGTACTCCTGGCGATCCGGAGGACGAAAAAATGTTTGCTCCTACGCCTTTTTACATTCTGGATCTTGATATAAATGAGACTCATGTGAATGGGGGTGACTACATCCTTACGGTTGATCCTGTGGAGTGGCTTTCTGAGAGCGAGGGTACTTGTAGAAATAGTGCTGAAGTGACTGATGAGGCGTCTTCGATTCCTCAATGTAATCCCAATGGATTTTTGATTGTTAATGATGATACCGAGAATAAAGTTCAATATTATATTCTTGAACAAACCTCCGTATACGTAAACAATGTCATCTTTTCATCCCATCCTGAAACAAAAACTTTAGATGGAGTGGAAACGATCACGTTTGAGGAACTTATGATTAGTCTTGAAGACAGTCCAGATTTCTTTGCCGTTACTCCTTTTGAAGTTGAGTACGGTACTATAACTGTGGACGGTGTTGAAATGAGCGACCAAGTTACTTCCATTAAAGAAATTTACATTCCATGAGCGAATTCAATCTTATAATTCGGACGCCTGACCGCGATGTCTATGAAGGCAAAGTGAGTACGCTTAGTTTCAATACCGAGACGGGGCGTGTGCAGATTTTGGCACATCATGCCAATTTTACGACGTCACTTTTATTCTCGCCAGTAAAGCTTGAGGACCCAGTCGACAACCGTGATCAGACCTTCTTGGCACGCAATGGAATCTTCAGTTTTGATCACAAAAAGAACGAGGCTTTGCTCCTGTGTTTGTACTGTGAAGAGCAGAGCGAAGTTTCCTACAAAACCACTGAAGAATACCTAAGCTTCCTACTCACGGAACTGGCAAAAGGTGATCTCAGCGACTTCCAAGTGCAGTACCTGAAAGGGGAACGTCTGGCGGTTGAGAAGCAAATGAAGTTGGCGAAATAATGGCTTTGCAGTAAGCTTTTCTTATGAAAAGTCGCTGGCCTTACTTACTCGTTGCCTTTCTGTTCCCGCTGATTCTGGTGGGAGTTCATTTTTATGAGATTCACGGTTGTGATGGGGGCGTGGATGATGGAAGCGCCGTTTGGGTTCCACATCTGAATATGTGCGCGGCTACCGTGAGTGAGGGTGGGGATGGGTATGTGCTCGATGTGGATACAGTTTGTGGCAGTGAGGAGGGGGATTGCCAGTATATTTATAGGTCGCCAGTGACGGGGGAGCCTTTGGTGCTGCCAGATTTTGTGAACGTCAGTTTCACGCCAAACAGCTATCCAGTTACTCCGAGTGCGGATTTGAAATGGCTACTTTATGTGCAGCTGAATGAGGCGGAGGCGCAAGTTCACGTTTATGATTTGGTGAATGAACAAGACTATAAAGTTCAGAGCATCGACTTTGAGGCTAGCTACCTTTCTAGTTTCACCTGGGCTGAGGAGAACCAATTTAGTTTTGTGGCTTTAAACTACAATGCGGCTGACCCCGAAAATTTCACAGCAACGCGTTATTTGTATGAGTGGCACGATGAAACGTGGAGCCTCGTTTCAATGGAACCCGTGGAAGGTGGGACGGTGGAGTGCAATCCGATTTACTGCGAGGTACTGCATTGACTAAATCTAAAATTAATGTTTACCTAGGCGGACTGATTAAAAGATTAATCTATAAATCTCTCCGACAAGTTCATTTTTGATTGTGATATCGACCAGGAAACAAAGCTTTCTTGGTCTCTTGATGCCATTAAAAAAGATACCCCTGGCTTCACGGCTTTATCAGAGGAATTTTCTGCTTATTTTGATTTGGCAGCTTTGGTAGAGGAGTGCGAGCTGGGCACTGTGAGTGAAGCGAGTTTAGACAAAGGGATTGCAGCGCTTACGAAGCAACTTAGAAATGTTCATCCCCTTATCCCCATTTTGCTTCAAGAAGTGCGTGTGGATGATCCTGAGCAGCAGTTGCCCTTGGTCTTTAAGTGGGGAGAGCCGAGCATCAAATCTTTAAACGATGTTCATTTTGGAATGGCGCGTACAGATCAATTTTTTGGTGAAGTCCAAGCGCTTATTGCTGAGCATTTTGGATCTACAGTGGATGGTTTGCCGATTTTATCTTTGTTGAATTTTGATTTCAAAGGTGGAAAAGCCATTTTAAATCTAAACTCGCCTGCTTTGGTGGGCGGTGACTCCAATAAGACGGCTTTTGAAAACTGCGTAGCTGTTTTTCAAAGTAAATTGAATCTTTTACTTGCTTATTATTGGGACAAAGCTGGCCTGGATGAACAGAATATGCCCCATGCTTATATGCTTTTTGAAGCTACCGATTGGTCTATGGCAGAAAATCCTCGTGAACTTACGGATTGGGATTATGCTGAAGCTTTGCTTTTGGCAGAAAACGTTGTGAATATGACGAAACGGCGTGTGAGTGGTGGATCCGAACGTGGAGGTCTCTATAAACGTGCTGAATGTGTGTGGCGCACGCCAGAGAAATACTCAGAATATCTGAAAAAAGACTTAACCCTAGCTTTTGGAAAATTTGGTATACTTGCGGATGAAAAGGCAGACGATCCAGCTTGGCGCGCAATTTTGACAGAAATCTTCATACAGGGGCTACCTTTTTTAAAGACCGCTCCACTTCAAGCCCTTCGCGACGGAACTTTTTTGACAAAATTTCCTTTTGTTAGTCCAAATGAATACACACTGCTCAGAAATTTCTATGAGGTAGTAAATACTATTGATGTGCTGAAACCATTTCAAGCTGAACATAAGGCTGTTTTCCACGCCCGTATCCATGGCATTGCTGATGTATTAAAGGAAAAACCACAGGATTTGGAAGCGAAGAAGAGCTATTTCACGAAACTTATCTTAGAAGCTACTAGCTCTATTAAGAACAAGGAGGCGGGCACCACTACTCCAGAGCTCTTAGGGACTCGTTTGGGTTTAGCCATGCGTGTTTACAAAGTGATGAGCCAGTCCACTCCTGAATCGTCCTCGGTGCTACTACTTGCTGATTTCGTTGGATTTTGTGGCATTAACTTAGGAGTTCTTTTTGCAGATGCTCTCAAGTATCTAGGTACAGAGGGTACCCGTCTCGAGGATTTGAGAAATATGCTTTTAAGCGCTGGCGATGCTGCTACGGCGTACCTTCGTTCGAGCGATTCAGTCATCAGAGAGGTTTATTCTACTGAGACTCCGCCATACATAAATGGTTCTGGTGGAGATGAACTGGGTGCAGTTATTGAGACCGATGAAGATGGGGCAGCTTTCGATATTAGAAATAAGAGTTTAATTGATACGATCCCACTTCGGGCAACTACTACCAGAATTCCAGGTGGATTGACGGAGCCAAAACTTGCAGCTG
>CAYHHJ010000022.1:0-3226 GCA_964356405.1 uncultured Candidatus Peribacteria bacterium
ACGGCGCCAAAGAGCATGAAGAGGCCGGTGAGGTGGACTAGACGTTTTTCGAATTCGAAAGGATGGATGAGGGCGACGATTCCCATCACGAGGGTGGCGTCGGTCATCACGGTGCCCAGCACATCGCCGAGGGCCAGGGAGTCAAAATGGTGACGTACGGCCTTTATAGAGAACATGAGCTCCGGCAGGGTGGTTCCGGCTCCCACAATCACCATCCCCACGAGCACGGGGCTTACTTGCATGGCATTGGCCACCGCCACACCGGCTGTCACGGTGAAGTGTGAGCCAACGAGAAGCAGTGCCATGCTGGTGAGCAAAAGAAAGAGACTTTTGTAGGAAAACTGGGCACTGATTTTTTTAATTTTCGGGCGGTCGCGTTTGAGAGCATGAATATAAAATAGAATCCCGGTGAGCACCATGAGGGCGCCTTCCCAGCGAGAATAGTAGCCGTTGAAACCGAGGATGAGTGGCACCGCGAGCCCAAGAAAGTACCAGTATTGATCTTTGAGGATTTTGCTTTCTACCTTGAGGCCTTTCCCACCGGCAAAAATCAACGTGATGGCAAAAACCAAACTGAGGTCCGCCACATTTGAGCCAAAAAGCGTACCCACCCCAAAAGAAGGGATGCCTTGAACCGCAGATTGAATGGCGATGAGTGTTTCGGGCAGCACGGAAATTCCCGCGACAATCAGAAAGCCGACCACGTGTTTAGACAGGTGCATCGAATCCGCCAGCTTGGACGAATAGCGGATGGCTGAATCGGCGGCTTTGACCACAAGTATGAGTGAAACCAGGAAGAGGAGCAGGTCTAGCATGGGCACATTAAAAGATATCTGTTTATTATAGCAGATTTTGCAGGTTTATTCCAGATCAAGCACCAGGCACGACCACAGGGGCACCCACAATGGTGTGGGCCAGCGCAAAAGCAATGAGAGTGCTCACCATGATGAGGGGTGGGAGCACCATGAGTACGATTCCCCAGATTACACGACGTTTTTTAATGTGGGGATCTTTGTTGTTGAGGCCTGTGACGAGGAGGACGATTCCACCGGGGATTCCAACTAAAACTCCTATGACGGAGAGGAGACCGAGGAGACCGATGAAATAGTTCATGCCGGACTGAATGGTGTCTTTTAAAGAGAGAGTTTCTTCCATGGCGAAAGGGTTATTCCCACTCTATGGTGGCGGGAGGTTTGTTGGTGACGTCGTAAAAGACGCCGGAGATTTGTGAATCTTGGAGGAGGGCGCCCGTGAGGAGGGCGAGGGAATCCATGGGAAGTTGGGCGAAGTGAGCGGTCATGGCTTCTTCGGACACAATGGGGCGGAGCACGAGGGACTCTTTGCCGGGCGCGTTTATGGCGAGCGGGAGGAGCACGGTGGGCATTTGCCATACGGCGCGGTCTTGGCCAATTTCTTTGAGCCAGGTCATGGCTTTGGCATCGGCTGCTTTCAGACAGAGAGTACGCCCGGGCGTGAGTAAACCAGGCGTGATGGAGAGATTTGTGATTTGCTGAGGTGCGCAGGTGTAGAGCACGCGGTTGATTTCAGGGAAGCGGTTGGTGAGCGCTGGCGCGAGCAGAGCGAGCGCTTCCCACGTAGCCGAGCCCGTGAGGGCGAGGGGGTGACGGTAGGTGCGGAAATCACCCTGAACACCTACAGATTTGAGAGGGAGGATGTGCGCAGTGAGACCACTGGATTTTTCTTGAAGGAAGGCGTTGATTTGGGTTTGGAGCGCTTCGTGATTTTCGGGCCAATCTTCTGTGCCCGCGCACAGAATGCGTACGGCAAGACCAGGTCCGGGGAAAGGATGGCGCCAAACCAGCGAGGCGGGGAGTCCCAGCTTTTCGCCGACTTCGCGAACTTCGTCTTTATAAAGATCTTTGAGTGGTTCAATCACGCGGCCCTCTTTAATGAGCGCTTCGATTTCGGGCACTCGGTTGTGGTGCGTTTTGATTTTGGCAGAATTTTTGGTGCCACCAGATTCGATGGTGTCTGGGTAAATAGTGCCTTGTCCGAGCATCCATTTTTCTGGATCGAGTTTGAGTTCTCCGGCGACTTTGCGTTGAATTTCCAAGAAGACACGTCCGATGATTTCACGCTTTTTTTCAGGTTCAGACACTCCTTCAAGGGCAACGAAAAAGGCTTGCTCAGCATCTTCGATGTGAAGGTTTTTAACTCCATGTTCTGCCAGTGTTTCTCGAACGAAGGCGGTTTCATTGTCGCGCATAAAGCCGGTGTCCACATAGAGTCCGTAAACTCGGTCTGCACCCAGCGCTTTAACCAGGAGCATGTACGCCACGGTGCTGTCCACTCCGCCGCTTATGAGCATAAACACATTGCGGTCTGCCACGAGTTTTTGCGTTTCGCTCACGCTGTAATCTATAAAGTTGCCCAAATCCCAGTCGCGTTCGGCGCCACACAAGGTGAGGAAATTGGTGTAAATCTCGTTTCCTTTTTCGCTGTGAGTAACTTCGGGGTGGAATTGGAGTCCGTAAAAGTTACGGCTGGGGTCGCCCACGGCGGAATAGGGGTCGTCTGCGGAGGAGGCGAGGATTTCAAAACCTTCGGGAAGGCGGGTCACGCGGTCGCCGTGGCTCATCCAAACCTGGGTTTTGTCGCCGGGCTGGAAACTACTGAAGAGGCCGACGTTTTTTTGAATAGTGATTTCGGCTTTTCCAAATTCGCGGCCCTGGCCTTGTCCGGGTTCCACGGTACCTCCGAGCAGATGCGTGAGGAGTTGGTGGCCGTAACAAACGCCCAGAATGGGGAGGCCGAGTTTGAAAATGTCTGGGTCCACCGTTGGGCTGCCAGCTTCATAAACGGAAGCGGGGCCGCCGGAAAGGATGATGCCTTTGTAGCTTTTCAGAAGCTCGGCTGTCGCGGAAGTGGGATCGAGGATTTCACTATAAACGCCGAGCCGTCGTATACGCGTGGCAATCAGGTGCGTGTACTGGCTTCCAAAGTCGAGGATGGCGATTTTATTCATTGGGGATTGTGGGAATTTCTTCAGTTGGGGTTTCTTCTACAGGTTCATTATCGCTAGCTGGCTCAGGAAAGTCACGCAGAACTACCGTAATGGTGCGAGGATTGGGGTTGATGGAGTTGCCACTTTGGTCGGTGATTCCACGAAGCTCCACTGCGTAACGCTCCTCCACTTGGCTGGTCATGCCGGAAGTGGTGAGGATGACGGCAGCGCCCTCCACACGAATATTTGTGATGGCGATAG
>CAYHHJ010000022.1:3326-10406 GCA_964356405.1 uncultured Candidatus Peribacteria bacterium
TTGCCGAGCACGTCGGTTTGGCCGGTCACATCGAGTTCGTACTGCACGTCGCGGGTGAGGTAGCGGTTGGATTTCATGCCGCCGTAGTTCGCGTCATTGATGGCTAAAAAGTCGCCGGTGTCCGATTGGGGCAGGGCGCCGTCCCAGTTGCGGCTGCTAAATGAGCTTTGCATGCCGCTGCGAGTGAAACTTCCCAGGAGATGTTTTTCTTCAAAGGCCTGCGCCACCACGTCGCGGATGGTGAAGAGGCGCCAAGGCAAAATGATGCTTTTGAAAATGATTTTTTTGACGATGGGGCTGGTGATGTTTTTGCGGTCCGCCAGCGCTTCTTCGTTGTGGCGGTCGATGTCGGAAACCACGGAAGAAAGAGTTTCAAAAAGATTCTTCTCGGTGAGTTCATATCCGTCCACACTCATGGGTTCGTAGAGACCGACAAGCTGTTCGAGGAATGTGAAGTCCGCGGCAAAGACGCCGTCTACTTCTGTTTCGGGGTTTGTGAGATTGTAAAACTCTATGAGTTCGTCGCGAGTCACATTAAAATCAGGATCAAAGTTGGCGTCGCGGAAGGTGTGGCCTTGGTAGCCGTCGCCATCAAGAAGTGCGCTCAAAATGAGCGGCGGTTCCACGTAAGGATGGTCGTCGATATCGCCGTACACGTCATGGAATTCAATGCCCGTGTAAAAACCGTGTGAAAAAGTAAGTTCGCCGTAAGTGGAGATGAAGCCGCCGGTGGGACGGAGCTCGTAATTGTTTTGAAAAAGCACAATGTAAGTGCGGCTGCCGAAGGGGAAACCGGAAAAGCCGGCGTAGCGCCAGAACATGAATCGGAAAGGACCCATGCAGAGCCACACTAAAAAGAGCGCCACGAGCACGAGGGCGATGGCCCATTTTAGCACGCGTTTGGGCAGAGATTTTTTGCGCGAGTGCGCGACGGTTTCTGCACGCTTGTTCTCATGGAAGTGAGAAGGGACGTAGCCGCTGGTGCCGTAACTGCGCTCGTGCATGAGGAAAACGTGAAATTGGCCTCATCATAGAGGGGAGGGGCTGGCTTGTGAAGCGCTAAAGATTTTTCTCCGAAAATTTCAGGTTTTTGTCAGGACTTTCATTTCAGACACGTGATAAAGTGAACTTTCCTGCAACTTCGCTGTACTCTGTGCAGCTTCGCTGTACTCTGTGCAGCTTCGCTGTACTCTGTGCAGCTTCGCTGTACTCTGTGCAGCTTCGCTGTCGGAGATGTTTAACCTGCAAAATCCGTCCCGGGACAAGTCTTACAGGTTGAAAAAGCTAAAACGAGTATCTCAAATGGTTACAAAATATCCACCCGTTCATCCCGGCAAAATCCTCCTTGAAGAGTTCATTCTTTGTTTTCGCGTCACGGAGGCGAGTCTGGCCCGAAGTATTGGCGTGCCCCGTAGGCGGATCAATGAAATTGTACTCAAAAGAAGAGGAATTAGTGCAGATACTGCGGTACGCCTCGCTCTGTACTTTGGGAACACTGCTGAATTTTGGATGGAACTTCAAATGCGCTACGAATTGGGCAAAGCTAAGCGAAAGTTGAGAGGACGGCTGAAGGAGCATTTTTAAAAATTTTCCCCGCTATTTCTAGCGGGGTCGTGGGAGAATCCCCAAAAGTGTTTTTATTTTACCAAGAGTTATTTTTAAATTCAAGACACTCAGTCGATCTTCAAAGAATCCAAAATTGCCTGGAGTTCATCGGCTTGAGATTGGTCGTCGCTAGTGAAGAGCCCAATCCAGAGGTAAGTGCCTGCATCGACTTCAACGAGGTAGCCTTCGTCGTTACAGAAGCTTTCCCATCCAGTGGATTCCGCTTGGTAGGCCATTTTTCCACCCACCGTAGTCTCTGTAAGAGTGCCACCCATTTGTCCAAGGCCGCCGTTTTGGTCATACATTTCTCCACTTTGAGCGAATTTGTCGAAGCTGAGGCTCGCGTCTTTTTGCCCAGAATATAGTGCCATCATCCCATAAGGATCTTCACAGCTATCGGTTCCTTCGGCAGCATTCGAGAGGCGGAATCCAACGCCTTCTTCATCTTCAAAAATCCAGTCGCTGGGGAAGTCGAAAGACACACCGTAGTCGGTATCTGCAAAAGTTTTGTACCCGTCGCCGTCTTCATCGGTGGGCTCAAGTCTGGCGAGTTCTTGCTGCGCTAAAAGTTTGTCAGCGAGTCCTTGAGCCTCGACTTCCTCCTCAAGAGAATTGAGCGGCGCTGAGGAATCATTGCACGCGCTGAGGAGCAGGGTCGCCAGGAATAAAGTAGAAATGGTCTTCATAGAAAAAAGTTATATGAATAGAGACAGTTGAGTGCAGAGTTTTACAACAATATTTTTATGCGAGCACACTGCGGTCGATAGCAGTGCCTCCACAAATTTCTTGAACCAGAGTGATGAGTTCGGTGATGCAAGCGTTGAAATCGTCTGCGGGTACGAGGGGCGCGGCGTCCAAGTTGAGGTAAAGGTCGGTCACTTCGGTAGTGATTTTAGTTTGGTCAGCGTCGAGGTGGTTGAAGTCGCGGGCCATGCAGAGATCGGCGGCGTCGAAGTAGCAGAGTTCGCCTTCGTCGATGGTGCGCTCCTTGTCACCAAGACCTTGGAAGCGTTCACCTTTGCGGGCAAAACGCAGGGTCACGGGAACTTGGAAAGCAGCGGCGTTGAAAGCTCCGGCGGAAATTTGGTGTTTGATGCAGAGGTAGTTGTAAGCATCCACGAGGTCATTTACACGAGGGAAGTCTTTGCCTTTTGCTAGACGATCCACCAGCATCACGGGCGAGGGTTTGTTCTTATTGGGGTTCGCGCCGAAGTCGCGGTACATTTGTTTGAACGCTTCGAGGCGAGGGCTGTCTTTCACCTCTTCCCAGTTGCGACCCTGTACGAGCGCGGCGATTTTTTCTGTGAGTGCGGGGCTCATGCTTCCGATGTGAACGCCGGTCATATGAACCCAAGCACTTTTGAGGCCGGGGAACTTTTTGAGCACGGCGGATTCCACATGGAGTGCAGACGATTCGAACGGTGGAATGATTTCTTCTATGGGCGCTTCGGAGGCAGCAGCCGCTTCCATTTGTTTGATCACAAAATCGCGGTCGAGCGCTTCCAAAAACCAACCCACTTGAGGGCCGAATTCCTTGCCCATGAGGGTTTGGTAAATGGCGGGAAAGGCGTCGGCGGGTTTGAGGCCCGACTCTTTTACGAGTGCATGGATTTTGCCATGAATTTCTTCACCCGTGTGCGCGCCGTCACGCAGAATGGCAGCCACGTTTTTGAGGAAGGTTTTTTGAACGGGGCTGAGGGCGCGCGCGGCATCGGGAAGCTCTGGGAGAATTGTATAAAGATAACGCTCGGGTGCAAAATTTTCGAGCCAGGTTTTAATATAGTAGAGACGGGTTTGAATCTCGGCGCGGTCCAGGTCGGTGAGCGGCGCGCCTTTGTCTTTTGCCACCATTTCTTCCACATCCACGTGAGGAATTTGGCTCCAGAAAACGAGTTTGCTGAAACGTGGCAAGTAATGTTCTTGGGCTTTTTCGGGATTGAGTTGGGCGTAAAAGAACATACGGTCCAAATCGGGATTTGTTTTTTCGGCTTCGGGCAAAAAGTAGTGGCTGGCGGCTTCGTCGTAACGGTCGAAGAGGCGAGGAATGGTTTCGCCTTCGGGGCTGAATTCAATCGGTTGGTTGGGCTCCTTCATGATCATGAGGAAGCGGAATACTTCGGCGGGCAGGAGATCCGTAACCGCTTTGGCGGATGCGGCGTTTCCTTTGGAGGAAGACATTTTGGCTCCTTCAAAAAGGAAGAATTCGTAAGGAATGTCGTAAGGCACGTGCGTTTTCAGGACTTCTTCGATGATGGCCTCCGCAACGTCGTGCGAGCCACTGGCGGCTGCGTGATCTTTTCCGGCGCCTTCGATGTCTACTTTGTAAGAAGCCCATTTCACCGGCCATTCCACTTTCCAGGGCAGCTTTCCACGGCCTTTCCACGGAGCGACTTTTCCTTGGTGTCCACAGCCTTGCGCCCATTCCACTTTGTCTTTTTCGCAGCGGTAGGTGGCGAGTTCGCCGTCAAAATCAATCACGGTGGTGGAGCCGATTTTTCCGCACTGTTCACAAATAATTTGGAGCGGCATCCAGTCTTCCGGTTTGTCGGAATTGGAGATGCGTTTGTAGATGGCGCGGATTTCTTTGGGGTACTTGAGCGCCACGCGAATCCAATCGTCATAAAACCCTTGTTGATAAAGCTGGTAGGCCCAGGTGATTTCCGGCTTAAAGCCGATGTCGTGGATCACTTTCAAAAATTCGAGTCCGTAGTATTCCGCCAGATTGGTGGCGTACATGCCTTGGTATTCGCGGTCGGCAGGGGCGGGTACATCGTGCAGGGGTTTTCCCATATGCTCGGCGTAGGCCACGGCATCCAGAGCGGCGGGCATACCGTCCATAGGGTCGGCATCGTTGAATTCATAAATGAAGCGGGCTTTTCGTCCGCGCAGGCGCAGGGCTTCGGCAATCACTCCATGAATCACCACGCCACGCAAGGAACCCACGTGAACCTGTCCAGACAGTGTTTTTTCGTCGCGCACAATCAGCTCGTCCTTGTCGGGAAAGGTTTTTAAAATATCGTCGGCAATTCGGTCAATCCAAAACATAAGTAGGCGAATTATAATGCATGGCCTTCAGGTTGGCGAGAGGAACACGATTTGCTCAAAAGAATCTTTGTAGTATAATTGCGCCTATTCCTAAACTAGCGCTTATGGAAAGGCATGCACCCGCAACCACTCGCCCTCTGCTCGAGGATAATGCTGGGTTTCCCATCGATCTTATTCAGAAGCAGGGAAAGAAGTTGATCCTTTGGAAGCACGGTACCCGACTGGCTACCTTAGCTTGTTTCAATGGAGCGCTCTTTATGCGAATCGGTGACAGCTTGCATCCTTTAAATCCGGGCTTACACATCATTCCCGGGGTGAAAGGTTTGGTTTTGGAGCTTAGCGTTAAGGGCTTAAACTTTAGGGTAGGTGAAGAAACTTCCGTTGGCTTTGAAGTGGATCACATGAGTAATAACGACATAAAAAGTTGGAATCGCATCCAAAATGAGAAGAAAAGCCCTGTGAACGACAACCAGAATAATTTAAAAATAGCCGTGGCTCTTGTGCTCAGCGGACTTGCGATTGGTGCGGCTGCCCTCAGCAGAGGGTGCGACGCTCATGCGGAAGCTCAAGACGCCGTCTCTGAGGAATAATGGATACTTAAACCCTGTATGCAAACACAAGCAAATCTTAGAGGACTTCGACTAGTAACGGCGTTCAATTGTCCACCTGGTCAAACCACTGTCCTGCCGCGGCCGGAACGACGTAGTGTCCAAACAAGGAGTGTTACTCTTCAAATTGAAGGTGGTTTCACGGTAGGAACCGTGCTCTTTGCGGGAACCGAGGTATTTGTTTTTATCGGAAATGGCACCGCTGCCGTGGACTTAAAAGTTAATAGCCCCGTTGCACTCTATTCAGAGCTCGTTATTTCGCTGAATTCAGCAGGAGTCGTAGAAGTGGACAACCAATACAACGAGCCGGTTGACTACTTTTACCGAAAACCCAGTCCAGCTGAGATTGCCTCTGCAAGCAGAGTGCGCCATACGCCAATTGGCTATTCTCACGATTTGATCTCTCAAAAAGCAGAGGACGCACGGAGACGCGTGCGCGAATTAACCCTAGCCGCCCTTAGTGGGGTTGTACTAGCGGCAGTGGGAACGGGCTTTGTTTATAAGCACACAGATACTATTGGGGACCTTGCTGACGCTGTCGTTGAAAAAACGGCTGCGCTTTTACCAACGCTTCACGCAGAATACCCGGGCCGTTAATACGCCGCTTCCGGTGAATAGGCACCTTCCAGGGTGTGCTTGCGGTCGACATCAAAGAAGCGCATTTGTTCCTTTTTGAAGAGGAGTTCGGCGCGGCCCACCATACCGTGACGGTGTTTGCGCACGTAAATATCGGTCATACCCGGACGCTCTGAATCTTCTTCGTAATAATCGTCGCGGTACATCATCAGCACCACGTCGGCATCTTGCTCGATGGCTCCGGATTCACGCAGATCGGAGAGCTGAGGGCGCTTGTCGGGACGCTGTTCCACCGCACGAGAAAGCTGTGAAAGCGCCATGACCGGAATGTGGAGTTCACGCGCGAGCTGTTTGAGGGAACGGGAGATTTCGGAAATTTCTTGCACACGGTTCGTGATGGACGTGCCTCCTTTCCCAAGGGACATGAGCTGGAGGTAATCCACAATCAGTAGGTCGAGACCATTTTCCATTTGGAGACGGCGGGCCTTGGCACGGAGTTCGGCGATGGACGCGCCCGGTGAATCGTCAATAAAAATGCGGCAGCTATTTAGCTGATCCATAACCTGCCCCATACGCATAAAATCATCTTGTGTGAGTTGCCCGGTGCGCATTTTCCAACTGTCCACGGCGAGCATAGAAACGAAGAGACGTTCCACCAGTTGCTCCTTGGACATTTCGAGTGAAATAACTCCCACGGTTTTTCCTTTGAGCGCGATGTTGAGTCCCATGTTGAGGGCAAGGGCGGTTTTTCCCATGGAAGGACGGGCTGCGAGAATAACAAGATCGGAGGCTTGGAGACCCGTGAGGATGTGATCCATAGAATCGAATCCGGTGGAGAGTCCTTTGTATTTTTCAGCAGCTTCGGGGTCGTGGAGATCGGAGATTTTTTCGTAAGTGCCCGCGAGAATGTCTTTGATGTGTACGAAGCGGTTCTTCAAAAAGGTCTGTGAAACTTTGAAGAGTTCCTGCTCGGCCTGGTCCACGAGTTCGTCCACGTCTTCTTCTTCTTTGTACCCGAGGCTGGCGATGTTTGAACCTGAAGAAATGAGTTTTCGGAGGGTAGATTTTGACTTCACGATGGTCGCGTACTGGTACACGTGCGAGGCCGTGAGCACTTCGTTGCAGAGTTCTTCGAGGTAGGTTTGTCCGCCGACTTCTTCGAGTTTATTGTTGTCTTTGAGCCAGGTGCGTACCGTGAGCTGGTCTATGGGCGAGCGCTTGGCAAAAAGTTCCATCATTCCGCCGT
>CAYHHJ010000023.1:0-9600 GCA_964356405.1 uncultured Candidatus Peribacteria bacterium
CAGTGAGTTGCTCACTACGGAAACGGAACTGAAGGCCATAGCCAGACCGGCGAGTTCAGGGCGAAGTACGATTCCGAGGGTCATGAACACGCGCGCTGCGATGGGGATTCCCACCACGTTGTAGAACAGCGCAAAGAACATGTTTTGTTTGATTTTGCCCATGGTTTCACGGCTCAGTTGAATGGCTGTAATGACATCTCGCAAATCGTTGCGAATGATGACAATGCCTCCCGTTTCCATAGCTACGTCGGTTCCTGAACCCATCGCTATACCAAGATCGGCTTGGGCGAGCGCCGGTGCGTCGTTGATACCGTCCCCCACCATGGCTACGCGAATGCCCGTGGCCTGTAGTTTTTTTACTTCATTGGCTTTGTCTTCGGGCAGCACTTCAGCTAATACGTTTTTGATTCCAGCTTGGCGCGCGATGGCTTCCGCAGTTCGTCGGTTGTCACCCGTGATCATATAAACTTCGATGTGACGTGCCTCTAGAGCGCGCACCGCTTCCAGCGAAGTTTCTTTAATGGTATCTGCAACGGCTATAAGACCGAGTACTTCTTTTTCTGAAGTGAGTATCATCACGGTTTTTCCGTTTTCTTCCAGTTTTTGAATCTTACGTTCCATTTTTTCTAGAGTAGATTCGGGTAATTTTACAATATCGGTTAAGAGTTTGCGATTACCAAGATAGTATTTGGCTTTATGGATTAACCCCTCCACCCCGTGCCCGGGAATTGCACGAAAGTCACTTACTTCAGTCAGTTTAATGGCTTCTTCTTCGGCGTAATTCACTATGGCTTCAGCCAAGGGATGTTCCGATAATTTTTCCATGCTCGCCGCAAGATTTATAATTTCTTCTTCGTCTAGGGCGCCTACACTTATTACGTCCGTGACTTCCGGTTTTCCTTTAGTGAGCGTACCTGTTTTATCAAAAATGACCGCCTTTACTTTGCAAGCGGCCTCAAGGGGTTCTCCTCCTTTTATCAAAATACCATGTTCGGCTCCCTTCCCCGTTCCCACCATAATGGCGGTGGGCGTTGCAAGACCCAAGGCGCAGGGACACGCAATAACGATCACAGAGGTGAAGGTCATGAGTGCGAAGGCCAGTGTGGCGCCTAATAGGAAATACCAAACCAAAAAAGTTAGAATGGCGGTTACAATCACGATGGGCACAAAGTACGCAGAGATTTTATCGGCAACGGCTTGAATGGGCGCTTTAGAACCTTGTGCGTCTTCCACGACGCGGATGATTTGTGCCAAGGTGCTTTCACTACCCACTTTTGTTGCGGTGAATTCAAAACTACCGTGTTTATTTAGTGTCGCCCCAATTACAGTCGCGCCCACGGTTTTTTCCACGGGAATGCTTTCACCGGTAATCATGGATTCATCTACCGATGATTGACCTTTGCTTATCACTCCGTCTACAGGGATTTTTTCACCTGGTCGTACCACAATGGTGTCCCCTGCCACCACTTGTTCTATAGGAAGGTCTTCCGTTATTCCGTTCTTAAGCACTCGCGCTGTTTTTGCCTGCAAACCCATGAGTTTTTTAATGGCATCGGAGGTACGCCCTTTGGTTTTAGCTTCAAGCCATTTGCCCAAAAGCACGAAGGTGATTAAGAAGGCCGCGGTTTCAAAATAAAGATCTGGAATTTTTTCGCCATCAAGCCCAATGAGGCTGCCCGTTTGGATAAAATAGTTAACCAGTTGCCACAAACTGTAAAAAAAGGCTGTGGACGTTCCAATGGCAATGAGGCTGTCCATGTTGAAGGTCTTCATGCGAAGGCTGCTCCACATTCCTTTGTAAAAACCAGAACCAATTATGAATTGAACCGGAAGTGTGAGGATGAGTGAAACGAGTCCCATGCTTGGCATGAGAAGCTCAGCACCAGGCAGAATCGGGATAAAGTCCAAGAGCATGAAATAGAGCATCGGCAGGCTCAAAATTAGACTGAACAAAAATTTTCTAGCCGAGGATTTTAGTTCTTCTTCACGTTTACGGCGATCGGCCTCGGGGTCTCGATTGTTACTCAGCTCCGCCTTATAACCTGCCTTCTCTACTGCCGCAATGAGGGCCTGAGTGTTAGTTACAGATCCATCAAAAATCACTCTTGCTTTTTCGGCAGCAAAATTTACATTTGCGAGTTTTACGCCCGGCACTTTTTTGAGTCCACGCTCGATTAAGTTTGCACAAGAGGCACAGGTCATTCCACTCAAGGATAACTGCACCTGGTCATCCTTCTTTTCTTTAAGATTAAATAAGGTTGATTTTGCCTGACTAGTGGCTGCAATTGTGGTTGGGACGTTTAAGTTGGCTTCTGGAGAAAATACGTTGAGTAGCTGTGCTATTTTTGGTGAACGCAGTAATTCGTCAACAAAGGCATTCATTTCAGGATGACCTTTAGGTAATTCGATTTCGCCAGAACGTTTTTGTGTAATCGTTCCATTGAAAGTGGGCTTACCTTGATCCGTACTGAGGCTTCCTTCGGCTGTAGTCTGTGACTCAATGTGGATTTTAATACCTTCACCTTTTTTCACTATTTTTTTCTTGAAAATATCTTCTGACATAGTGTTATTGGTTAATGACTTTATACTCGTCTCCTAAAGATTCGATCTCATTTTTCCAAGCGCCTAGGTCCATGGCTTCGTCGTGTTCAAGCGTCACGTCCTTAGTGTCTAAATCGACGGTAACGTCGTGTACGGTTGGAAATTCTTTGCTGACTTCAGACACTAAAGTAACGCAGGATTTGCAGTGCATTCCGGGGATTTTAAATGTGGTTTTCATAAAACTTAGGATAAAAGATTATTGAGTAACGTTGACTTTGGCGCTGAACATTCCCATAGGACAGGTAATGTAAAAATCCTCGGTGGGAGTGAAGGGGCCGAGTTTGTTTTCGCCCACTTCAAGGTTGGCGTACAAGTTGAAGTCCGGAACCGTTAGAGCGCTAATACACCCACCAAGGTAGTTTTCTACATTTGCGATTATATAAGTGGGTTTTCCTGCCTGAACGGTAAAGGAATCTGGGTTGTAATTGTAAGAAGTGACCTCCATGTTGATGGTTTGGGAATCCTCAGTTTGAGTCACCGCCTCTACGGATTCACTGGTTTCACTTTGTTCCGTTCTGGTGCCAAACCATTCGGACGCATCGACACCCGTTAACACAAGACCACTCCTCAAATTGAAGAGTGAAAGCACCAGCACTAAAGTTCCGGAAAAACGTAGAAATAGTTTGGACGTTCTACCCTTGGCGCTGGCGGACACGAGGCTGATCCCTAACAATGCTGGCAAGGTGCCCAAGGCAAAAATAAACATGGTTAGTGCGCCGGTGATGAAGCTGCCTGAAGCCAGGGCCACCAGTTGTAAGGATTGAGTGAAGCCACAAGGCAAGAAAAAAGTGAGCGCTCCCAGAGCGAAAGGCGCTGCGGGGTGTTCATGTTCGGACAGGTTTGCAATTTTATGTGAAAGCCACTTGGGCGGACGAATAGGGAAAGAACCTTTTGGCAGTACTTTAAGTAGCGTGAGCGCCAAATAGAACATGACAAGGGCAATCACAATGTTCATGACTCCCGTCATTTTTGTAGAGAGCGTAATCGACTGGCCTAAGACACCAACCAATCCTCCAAGAACAAAGTAGGAGGCTAGACGTCCAAAATTGAACATCAAAAGTGGTTTGAATTTTTGCCAACGGGAGGCGCCCCCATGAACCTCGTTGTACTTGGCAGCCATGGTGAGCAAAAGACCTCCCGTAACGGCTAAACAGCTAGAAGTTCCGGCCACAAGTCCTATCAGGAGAATGCCGGCAAAAGTCGCGCTGCTTCCTGCACCCGCGAGCGAAACTAAATCCAGCCCTTGAAAGATTTTGTATAAAGCAAAAATGATGAGTAGAAACGCGCCAATTTCGATCCATTTTTGATCGGGCTCTTTAGAAATGCTCGGCTCCGCCGAGTGTGCTCCAATAGAGTAACCGGCTTCTTCAATAGAAGCGTGGATATCTGCCAAAGCAGGTTTATTGGAAGGATTTATTCTAATTCGGGCAATACCGGTTCGATGATTAATGCGAACCTTTTCCACGCCATTAAGTTTTTTAATTTTACGTTCCAAGACAAGTTCGCAACTGGCGCAGGTCATGCCGCCGATTTGAAGCGAAATCCAGTCTGGATCAGAATAGTTACTGTGCTCATTCATATTTAAAGAGTAATGGATTAAATTCCTTTCAGGATTCAATCACTCTCTTTGAATAACGCCTTTTAGAGTTTGCCGGAAATTAAAGTTCGGTGGGGATGAAGCAATACGAACTGCCTCTTGCTTAGGACTCTTTAAAAGGGTGAAAATAAAAATAGCTGGCAGGATGATAGCGAGTAAGGGTAGCACCGCTTCCGTAGTGGTAATTACGGTTTGCAAGATACAATGCTCATCAAAGGCACACATGTTTTCGTGACTGTCATGCGTCATCATCATGACTAAAGAAAATTGTAATACGCTCAAAGCCAGCATTATCATCAGCACAATTTTTGATTTCAATGAGTTCATAATCGGACTTGGTTACTTTTTCTTTTGTGCGAGCTTGTAAACCTTGAGTATTTCTTTGACCGCCTGATCTTCCTTGCCTCCTTTCATTTGTTCAACCACGTGAGTGGAAAGATGGTTTTCTAACACTAAATCTTCAACACCAGAAAGCGCCTCTTTCACCGCACTTGCTTGTGTAATAATGTTAACACAGTAGCTTTCCTCCTCCACCATTTTTTGGAGTCCACGAATCTGCCCCTCAATTATCTTCAGGCGGCGTATGGCTTTGGATTTGATATCTTTTCTCATGTGACTAGTATACCCATAGGGGGTATTGGCGTCAAGCGGACGAAACGTGAATTGAGCTGAGTTTACTGATTTGGGATGTTTTTCCCTTGATCATCCCGACTCATCAAAGCCTCAATGAAAGCTCGGCGGTCGGCTGCTTTTTCTGGCTCAGTTTTGTTCTGCGCCTGAATCAATTTGAAGCCGGTTGCTGAAATGCAGGATGCCATGTGGAGTGAATCTTCTTCCATACTTTTTGGACTAAAAAGCCCCACCATGAGGCAGGGCTTTTCGAGGGTTCCAAATACACTTATTCGGTGATCTTCAAGGTACCGATCTTTAATCCATATTTCCCGTCACTGGAGAAGTTGAAGTAAGAATTTTGGCCATAAACGTCTTTGGCTTCCCATGTGTAGTTTGTACCGCTCGTGGTGGTCACACAGGCCTCACTTAGGTAAAGGCTCAGATTCTCATCGTAAATAGAAGTATCGATGCCCTCTTTAACAGTTCCTTCAAAGTAATAGTAATAATTACTACCCGTTAGTGCGGCTGCATCTTTCAGGCTGAACTTATTCAAATTTTCTCCGGAGCCGTCTATATCCAAAGACCAAAATTTATCAGCAGTGTCCCCAAAACTCATAGTGGTTTTATCGAAGATCTTGTTTAAGTAATCGTCGAAACTGTTTCCATCTGTCAAAATGTAGCGCCAAGATTGATTGCTGCAAGGGGTCGCACTATCAAGCTTCATGCTTACTGTGGCCAGCGAATAGGCCTTTGGATCGACAGTCCCCTCCACATTATTAGGATCGTAAACCGTGTCGTAATCAATGTCACTGACTGAGAGCACACGATTGTCCACACTGCCCATTTTATTAGTTAGGGTCAGCAACGGAGAGGCAGTCACCGTTTTGGTGGTGTCAGAGACTACTGTCGTTTTTACCGGGTTGAAACTTTTAAACTTCCCTTGGAGAGAGGCACCGGAACTGTAGAAATAAGCACCGCCGGCCACAATGAGTACGGCCAGAGTGCTGATGAGGACTTTTTTAGAGAGCATGGAGAGGAGGGTTATGAATCATGTCATTTTAACATAGCTGTGGCCTCACACTAAAAAGCTTTTGAGAGTTTCCACTGACTTTGCCAGCATTTTTTGCTCTTCTTCGCTGAGTGGCACTTTGATGATTTCGGAAACTCCGTCGCTGTCGAGTACACAAGGCACGCTGAGAGCAACGTCGCTGTGACCGTAGTAATCTTTGAGATTAACGGAGAGTGGCAACACGATGCGGGAGTGCTGGAAAATATGGCCCATGATTTCTTTGATGACCATGCCAATGGAATAACAGGTGTAACCCATGTCGTGGATGATGCGGTAGGCCGCCGTTTTGGTTTCGTCGAAACATTGCGCCGCGAGTTCGGGCGTGAAGCCTTCAAAGTCGCTGAGCGGCTTGCCCGCAATGTTAGCGGAGCTGAAAACGGGGAATGAAGTGTCGCCGTGTTCGCCGAGCACATAGGCCTGAATGCTTTGTGGACTGAGACAGAGTTTTTCGGCGATGTGAAAACGGAAGCGAGCGGTGTCGAGCATGGTTCCCGTTCCAAACACACGGTTTTCCGGGAAGCCGGAAAGTTTGAGCGCTTCCACGGTGAGCACGTCCACCGGGTTGGTGACGATGAGCAAAATACTTTCGGGCGCTACTTTTGCAAGCGCCGGTATAAGCTCTTTAAAGATTTTACGGTTTTTGTCGATGAGCTGGAGACGAGTCTCCCCTTCTTGCTGACGCGCACCGGCGCTGATCACAATGAGGTGAGAATTTCGGCAGGCTTCGAGGTCGTCGCTGCTCACTATTTTTGTGTACGGCACAAAGGGCAACGAATGCTCGAAATCCAAAAGCAGTCCGTGGGCTTTATTTTTGTCACGATCCACGAGCACAATTTCCGAAGGTGTTCCTTCCAAGAGCATGGCGTAGGCTGCGGTGGCGCCTACATTGCCACATCCAACAATAGAGACCTTAAACTGACTTTTGAAACTAGAAGCGATTTTGCAGGTATTCATGATGAAGTGGTTTAGCCGAGGATATTTCTGAATTTGGGGAAGCGTTTGCAAATAGGAAGTTGGCTGCACCATGCGTCGAGGCCGTAAACGCGGCCGGCTTGAATGGCGGCGAGGTAAAGCAGCGTGCAAGCGTAGATGATGTGTTCATCCACGATGAGCGCGTGTTCGTTTGGATAGGGAAAGCCGAGAGCGAGATAATAAAGGAGCATAAGCGTTGCGCCCAGCACTCCACTGATACGCACAAAGATTCCCAAGATAAGCGAAACACCCAGCAACGTCAGCCCCCATTCATTCATAAAATCTACAGCTGGAAGGAGCGACGGGCTCGCCAACCAAGCGTAAAATCCACTGAAACCTGCTGCGTGTTCCAAATAACCCTGTGAGGTCCACGCCGAATCGAGTACCTTGCTGAGACCAGCGTAAAGAAACATAAAACCAAGGCTAAGTCGCACGAAAAGAAGACTAATTTTTTGTACTTTTGGCATAGACGGCGGGTTAAGCTGTAAAGTCTGCCTTACCAAATTTACTCCATTTTTGAGGGGGATGGAATAGGCCATGGTGAAAGTGATTTAAATCTTTTCGTATTTTCCACGACGGAAATACGCAGTGTTGTTGGTCCGCTTTAAACTGCCGGGAAGTCCCCATTTTTCTACAAAACCATTCCACCCTACTTCTTCCCCGCCTAGAAAATGGTAAGGGAATCCAGTGAAGGATTCTTCTGGATTGCTGGAACGTCTGCAGATAATTAAAGGTGCGGTTCCGTTCCAGTCAGGTTTTTTGATTTCAAAGTATTTCTCGGCATCGGGAGTTTCGGACAAAACTTTTGAAATATCTGGATTGGACACTAAATCAAGTGGCATGAGCCAGTAAAAAGTTCCGCCAGGTTTTAAAATACGGTGACTGGATTCCAAAGCACTGAGCATATCTGCTATGTAATGTCCGCCAAAGAATGAAGTCCCAATATCCACCGATGCATCTGCAATGGGCGTCATGCGAGTTGCATCTCCCCTTAGAATAGTTACCTTTTCAGAGCTGCTCGTTCCTAAAGGGTTCATATCCATACCAATCCCCTGAACAGATTTTGAGATTCCGTTGCTCTCAAAATGTCTAGGCAATGCCTCCACCATTTCGTGGAGCCACTGGCCAGATCCACAGGCAATATCAGCGAGTACAAAACTTTCGCCCGATGGAAGAGCTGCTGCGCGATTTAGGGCCTCCCTATTAAGATCTACAGTCCCTTGAAGCACATGATTCACTGCATCTATGCCACGAGAATAGGTGGCCTGTGACAGTTTAAGCTGGAGATCTGTTTTTTCAGTCATAAGTTCTTTTCATTATACCACAAAAAGACTAGAGTTGCCTCATGAAACCAAGCAAACTTTATCACGGGACAGACAAGCGAATCAGTGGTGCGCTTAAACCGCTCTTGAATAAGGATACCGAGGACGCCGTACACAGCAAGGCAGCCGTGTTTGCGACGGAGCGAATTGATTTGGCGGCGCTGTTCATGTTTCCTTTTGATCACATTGCAAGCATTGGGATTGAGGAGGACATTGCCTACATTTGTATTTGGGGAACGCCGGAGGAATTCGACGAGAAAGACACGGGTGGATTCATTTATGTACTGCCTAGCGAGACTTTTGAAAAAGTTGGCAAAGACTACGAATACCAAAGTTTTGAAGCAGTGGAACCTGAGACCGTGAAAGTCTTTGAATCCGTGATCGACGGGATGATGGCCTGTGGCGTGCAGGTTTATTTTATTGATGACGAAGCGACTTTTGATGAGATTGTGGTGAACAAGAAAAATCGCGCTCCCCTCCTAAAAACCTTGGTTTCAGAGAATCAAGATGAGGAGATGAATGTAAGGGAATTTTAGTAGTTTGACATTTGTACAGTCGGGCCATATAGTTAGCAACCCTAACTAATTGACTGTGCCCAGTTCCCTGACGATGCTCATGTTCAAAGTCATTCGGCTGATTCATAGCCGGAAGCGTGACAGTTTTAAGCCGCGGTTTTCGCCGCCGGAATTTATGGCGCTGAAGTTTTTTGAAGAGAAAAATCCTGCCACGGCTTCGGAGCTAGCGGCTGACATGAATATTCGCAAATCCACCGTGACCATTTTGATTCAAAAACTGATTTTTCAGGGATTTTTGAAGAAAGAAACCAATGTGCAGGATGCCCGCAGCGCTTATATAAAAGTCACGGAGAAAGGGAAATCCGAGCTGAAGAATGCCGAAGAAGGTTTTTCTAAGTTAGCTGAACCGCTCTTTGATGTGCTGAGTGCAGAAGAAAAAACCACTCTTCAAGAACTATTTGAAAAAGTACTATCTAAAAATTCACATGACTAAACGTTTTAAAAAGAAATATTTATTTGGGCTGATTCCTGTTTTGATCATTACGTTTTTGGTTTTGCGACCCGGTTCAAGTGCGAATGACCAAATGGTTTCGCTGCAGCAAATCAGCAAGGGTGACGTGGAGCTCACCGTTTCTTCCAGCGGACAGGTAAAGAGCAATCAAAGCGTGGACTTGAATCCTCAGGGCAATGGACCTGTGGAGGGCATTTATGTGAACGAGGGTGATACCGTGGCGCGTGGCCAACTTCTGCTGAGCTTGGATGCCACCGACCAAGGCGTGAACTTGAGGAATGCGGAACTTGATTTGGAATCTGCCCAGATTAAACTCGCCGACTTGAAGGAGCCTTCCAATGAAAGTAGTCAGAAAAAAGCTGAGAATGATTTGCTCAAGGCACAGAACGATTTGGCTCAAC
>CAYHHJ010000024.1:0-9204 GCA_964356405.1 uncultured Candidatus Peribacteria bacterium
CCTTTCGTGTCTTTGTATTAAGACTGTTGTTCAAAAGCTACATGAACGGCAGTACGTTCCAGCGTTCATGCTGACGCTTGCAAGTCTGCTACCCCTTGGGCCAATCTTTTTTGTGGTCATCATGGAATCGCTGGCATTTGGAATCTGCTAAAGCGAGTTTTTTATTGATTTTTTCCTTGAACTTAGTAAACTTGTGAATGAAAGAGTCACTCGGCCCGTGGTTTATATACCACACCTAGCGGAGGGCTTTTTCATTTATCTTTCTGGGAAGAATGATATCAAATATTTATTTCCTGAGGATTTGTCTTCCTTAATTTGCACGTAAAAAATTTCGTCATCTTTGGTGATTCCCGTGAAGCGATGAAGGATTTCACTTCTTTTATTTGGATTTTCTTTAGAATTTGGCTCAAAACGACTGTTTTCTATAAGCTCAATCGCAACTTTGAAAAAACGAAGTCTCCTTATGCGCTCCTGCCACTTTTCCTTCTCATAGAGATGCTGAAGAAAAATGGATAGAAATATTTTGTCTTTTTTAAAATAAACTGACCTAACGTAGGGGATCCTTTTACTCTTTCTTTTAATTAACTTAAAAAACTCGAGAGCTGACTTTCGAACCTCATGGAAATCAGTTCCTGGGAGTTTTCCTGACTTTGTTTTGTATGCACGCATAAAAGAACGCTAGCATAAAATTCCTGAAAGATTCCTGAATTCGTTACAAAAGTAGACCAGAGTTTTGCACAAAGACGCTCAAATACAATAAAACCCTAGTTTTACCTAGGGCTTTTGTGTGAATTTTATTGATTTGGCACTTTGGGTGAGCGTATGCTTACCGATGACTGAGAGGAAATTGCTGAGGAGGGACCAATCCACGTATGGCTTTGTTGATATAGGCACTCTTCAGCAATTCTCTTCCAGACATCCGAGTTGTTAAGGATCATTCAAATAATTATAATACATTTAAACTAACTTGTCAACATGTCTAACTGGGTTTTACCGCTTGTAGTAGCCATTCTAGGTTTTGGAGGGATGCTTTATATCTTTAATAAGAAGATTGAAGAGCTCAAAAGTCCACAGGACGATACTGGTATGAAGATGATGCTTCAGGTTATTTCTGAGCTTCGCCGCGATGTGGAGAGTGGCCACGGGAAGAATCGTGAAGAGATGGAATCAAAACTGAATCAAATGACTCTGCTTCTTAAGCAACAACAAACAGATAGTAGCGTTACTTTGCAAAAACAATTCGCTCAAAGTGCCACTATTATTCAGGAAGTAACCAAGAATTTGACCAATCTACAGGAGACAAACAAACAAGTAGTAGATTTTGCACAGCAGATGAAAAGTTTGGAAAATATCTTGAAGAACCCTAAACAGCGTGGAATTCTGGGCGAATATTTTCTCGAGAAACTGCTCGGCAACATTTTACCGCCCAAAGAGTTTGAGATGCAGTACAAAATGAAAAATGGCGAGATTGTGGATGCCGTGATTCATCACAATAAGATGGTAATCCCTATTGATGCGAAGTTTTCTCTGGAAAAGTACAATCTGTTGATGGAAGAAACGGATAAACAACGTCGTGAGGAGCTGGAGAAGGCCTTTAAATCTGACGTGAAGAAACGTATCGATGAAACGGCTAAATACGTGCGTCCTTCCGAGGGAACCACCGATTTTGCCTTCATGTTCATCCCTGCTGAAGGAGTTTACTACAATTTGATGATCTACAACGTGGGGACGCTCGATGTGAACTCTCAAGATTTGCTGGAATATGCTTGCAGCAAGCATGTGACCATTGTCTCCCCCACTTCCCTCTACGCTTATCTGCAGACGGTGCTTCAGGGCATGCGTCGTGAAGCCGCCGAGGAATCCATTCAGGAGGTTCTGAAGAATATCGACACGCTCGGCCGCCACATGGGCGCGTACGACGAATATATGCAAAAGCTCGGTAAACAGATTGGAACCACGGTGAGCACCTACAATTTAGCGACTCGCGAGTTCAAAAAAATCGACAAAGATGTGTACAAACTGAGCGATGGAAAAGTGGGTGGACAGATTGAGATGACGATTTTGGAGGAAAAACCGTTGGAACTCGAGTAATTTCTTTACTTTAAACCTGTTTTAACCTAAAGTAGGTGGGCAAATTTTAACCTGCACCGCAGATGGCAATTGCCCTCACCGATCTAGCTTCTACCCTGGGACTCACGGAAAGTGAAATGCGAAAGCTGCTTTTGGAGCTGGGTTTTGAAGATAATAAGGAAATTGAGGAGGATATTGCCGAGTTGGTGAAGGATGAGGTTGCCGGACGCAGCAAAAAAAGTGCCGCTGAGGTTTATGAAGATATTGTAGAGGTCGCACAAGAAAAAGAGATCGTGAAAGGTCAGCGAAAACAGAAAGCGGGTAAGGTTACTAAAAAAACTGAGGTTCGACGGGTTGAACCCTCTCCTGCAGTTAAACGAGACGGAGTTGAGATTGCAGAAATGATTTCTGTAAAGGAGTTGGCTGAAAAAACAGGTTTGAGCGCCGCCGTTTTGATTGGAGCCCTGATGAAAAATGGGATTTTAGCGAGCCTGAACCAGGTTATCGACTACGACACGTCCGTGATCATCACCTATGGAATGGGCGTTACGCTCAAAAAACAGCGCAGCGCGGTGAGTGCAGAAGATATTTTTAAGGGAGATTTGGAAAAATTGCTTGGAGAAGATGAAAAGGCTGACCTGGTGAAACGTCCGCCCGTGGTTTGTGTGATGGGTCACGTTGACCATGGTAAAACCACCCTGCTCGACGCTATTCGTGATGAAAATGTAGTGGCCAGTGAAGCGGGAGGAATCACGCAGCATATTGGGGCTTACCAGGTTGTGTGTAAGGGACAAAAGATTACCTTCCTCGATACTCCAGGACACGAAGCCTTCACGGCTATGCGCGCTCGCGGTGCTCGCGCTACCGACATCGCCATCTTGGTGGTGGCTGCAGACGATGGAGTGATGCCTCAGACTATTGAAGCCATCAATCACGCTAAGGAGGCAAATGTGCCGGTGATTGTGGCCATCAACAAAATCGATAAACCGGATGCAAATTTGAATAAAATCAAGGCGGAACTCGTGGAATTTGGACTTCAATCTGAGGAATGGGGCGGAGAAACCATTATGGTGCCGATTTCTGCAAAGAATAAACAAGGGATCGATACTTTGCTCGAGAGTGTGCTCTTGGTAGCGGATATGTTGGACCTCAAGGCAAATCCAAACCGACCTGCGGTGGCTACCGTGGTGGAATCGCACTTGGATTCAAGCTTGGGGCCAGTGGCTACCATCTTGGTGAACACCGGAAGCATGAGCGTGGGAGACAACTTCATTGTGGGTCAAACCTTTGGACGTGTGAAAAAGATGCGTGACCATACAGGACGATCCATTAAAACACTTGGCCCTTCGGATACCGCGCAGATTGCCGGACTCCACGATCCTGTGGAAAGCGGACAGATTTTGCAGGCTGTTAAAGATGAAAAATTGGCGCGCCAACGCGCGATGCAAGTTCATGAAATGGCTAAGGAGCAGCTGATCAGCACCGGAATGGGTCTACAAGAAATCTTGCAACGCATCAAGGACGGATCCCTCAAACTGCTCAAAGTGGTTATGAAAGCCGACACTCAAGGATCGCTTGAAGCGATTAAGCAGGCTTTGGCTAAAATTAAGAATGATGACGTGGCGATTAAAGTGATCCACAGCGGAGTGGGGACCATTACTGAATCGGACGTGCTTATGGCGTCGGCTAGCCCTGGAACGCTCGTAGTGGGATTCCATACGGAAGCGGGTCTCAACGTTAAGAAGCTTGCTGAACGTATGGGCATTGAAGTGGTGACCTACAAAATCATTTACGAACTTATCGAAGACCTCCGAAAGATTCTTTCTGGAATGCTTGAGGATGAAGTGCTCTTGGTGGAACTTGGAAAATTCAAGGTGATGAAGATCTTCTTCACGGGTAAAAACGAATACGTGGTGGGAGGAAAGATTACCGAGGGCGTGATTAAAAATAAGTGTAACGTGCGTGTACTTCGTGATGGAAAACCGGTTGGAGATGGAAAGATCATTGGTCTTAAGCTGGTGAACGAAGATATGACCGAACTGGATAAAGGCAATGAATGTGGGGTGCGTTATCAAGGGAAAGTGGTGCTTGAAGAACATGATGTTCTTGAGGCTTGGAGAGAAGAAAAGAAAATGAAAACTCTGTAAATGAAGATTCTCATCACCGGTGGTGCCGGTTTCATAGGCAGCAATTATGTGTACACCCATCTGGAAAACCGTCCGGACGATGCTTTAGTGGTGCTGGACGCCCTCACCTATTCCGGGCACCGGGAAAACCTGGCGGAGGCCGAGGCGAATGGGGTGAAGTTTGTAGAGGGACGGATTGAGGATTGCGCGCTTGTTCGCGCGCTTTTTGAAGCCGAGGCCTTTGATGCCGTGATTCATTTTGCCGCTGAAACTCATGTGGACCGCAGCATTAAAAATCCAGGGCTCTTTGTGGTGACGAACGTGCAAGGAACGCAGACTCTACTCGATGCCGCGCGGGATTTTAAAGTGAAGCGATTCCATCATGTTTCCACGGATGAGGTTTATGGCGACTTGGGTTTTGGCAGCACCGAACAGTTCACCGAAGAAAGCCCCTTGCAACCCAGCAGTCCCTACTCCGCCAGCAAAGCGGGATCTGACTTGCTCTGTTTGTCGTATTTGCGGACCTTTGGCGTGCCGGTGACCATCAGCCGCTGTTCCAATAACTACGGCCCCTACCAAAGTCTGGAGAATTTTATTCCGCTCATGATTACTAAGGCCGCTGCCAATGAAAGTCTGCCGGTGTACGGAACCGGTAAGAACGTACGCGATTGGCTCTATGTGCGTGACCACTGCGAGGCTATTTTGGCTATTTTGGAGAAAGGTACGGTGGGCGAAATCTACAATATTGGTGCAGACAATGATCAGGAGAATTTGAATGTGGTGAAGACCATTTTGAAAACGCTCGGTAAATCTGAAGATTTGATTGAATTTGTGACCGACCGACCTGGACATGATCAACGATATTCCATGAATTATGCAAAACTGAATCGGGAATTTGGATGGGCGCCACAAGTGAGTTTTGAAGAAGGGATGCGCGAAACCATAGCTTGGTATACACTGGGTGCATATGAAAGGAGTTATTCTCGCTGGAGGGACCGGGTCCAGGCTCGCGCCGCTGACCAAAGTCACCAACAAGCATCTACTGCCCATCTACAATAAGCCGATGATTTACTATCCTCTCCTTAAATTGAAGGAGATGGGGGTAAAATCTATTCTGCTGGTTTCTGGCAAAGGTCATGCCGGGCACTTTTTGGAGCTCCTGGGGGCCGGGACCGAGTTTGGCGTGAGCATTGCGTATGAAGTGCAGGAAGAAGCCGGAGGGATCGCCCAAGCCCTGAGTTTGGCAAAGGATTTTGTGGGAGACGAGAAGTTTGTGGTGATGCTGGGTGACAATATCTTTCAGGATTCATTGGCAGAGGCGGCCCGCGAGTTTGAAACTGGCACCGCTGAGGCGCACATTTTCTTAAAAGAAGTGGATCGTCCACAAAGTTATGGAGTTCCTCGCCTAGAAGATGGAAAAATTGTGGAGATTTTGGAAAAACCCAGCAATCCACCCAGCCCTTATGCGGTTACCGGGTGCTACTTGTATACGCCCAAGGTGTTCGAGGTTATTCAGGCTATTAAACCATCTGCACGAGGTGAACTCGAGATCACGGACGTGAATGACTATTACGTTAAAAATAGTGCTCTGAGCCACACAACACTGAGTGGTTTTTGGGGAGACTGCGGCGAATCCATCGATCAGATGATGGAGGTGGCTGGATTCGTGCAGAAGAATATGGTATAATCATGAGATTTAAAAGTCTCAAAAATGGGAATCGACGCTGAAAAGACTAGACCGAACACGCTTCGAGAGTTGATCGAGTATCTGACAGACAAACCTGTATCCCATGAACCAGTAGATGGCGTGATCTACTGTCTTTTCAATGGAAGTGGTGTGTGGAAATCTGGGCAGGTGGCCAATGGTATTTTAGTCTCAGACAATGATAAAGATATTATCAATATTTCCCTGGAATACGACGAGGATAGACCTTTGACTGAGGCTGAAAAGACCGTTATAGATCGTCTGATTGATGGCCTTAACGCTTCAGATCTACCTCTAGAAGATTCCGGTCTAGGAGCCATAAGGGATGCTTATGCAGAAGACCTACGATTTTCTGCCGCCAGCCTCGAAAGGAGTTACGAACACAGTGCTCGTGTTGACGACTTCCTTGCCCAGGATCACACGGCAAGATTGATGGAGATGACAAAAAAACATAAACATAAAGGAACGGCTGCCAAATATCTATCCTATGCAGATCTTCTTGAGCCTGGAATAAGCTTACCAGCTCAGACCCAAGGTAAACTTCGAGAGAATCTGCAGCGTGTGAAAAAAGGTGAATTGAGCAAAAGCGAACTTGCTTACGCCGAAGCACTCGACCATTACCTTGAAGGAGATGACTACTGGGCGAAGCCAAAAGAAAAAGGCTTAAATAAATTGGCGGATGAAATACGTTCGGAGCTAAAACGTCGAATGACTGCCCTTGGCTTGTCCCTCAACCCATACAGTCAAAGTCTTTCGTGGGCTTACTGGGATATTGCAAAGCAAATTCATTTTTCAAGCCGCCCGGATGAGTCGAAACCAGAATATTACTTAGGGAATCCATTTAAGGATACTAGAGTCGTGAAAGAAATTGTATCTCGTCACTTGGGTTGGGAACTTCATCAAAACTGGCGAATACCTGAGTCAAGGGCTCGCGTCGAAGCTGCGATAGCTCACAATCGACATAAGCAGGAAATTGAAATTTTGTTGAATAAGGAGGGTAAGTCTGAAAATGGAACCTTAAGCTCTCATGAGCTTACTCTTTTGGGAGAATTGGTAAGTGCCTCCTAAGAAATTCCTGATTTTTAATGAGCTTGGCTTCCACGTTGAGCGTTTTTTTAGTTAGATTTTTTAAGGAATCGCGGATTTTTTCAGGTTCAAAGTCGGAAAGCACGGTACAGGAATCGCTGAGCAGACCTTTTACTTTTTGTGAGTAAGAAAGCGCGAGTACGGGGGTTCCGGCAGCAACTGCAAAGATTCCGGCGTGGAGACGCATGGTGACCGCAATTTGTGCCTTTTCAAAGGCTTCAAAGGCAGCGAGCGCGGAAGTGGGCTCATAAAGTTCTAGACCCGCCTCTTTCAAATTCTCGCCCTGCTGCATGCTGAGCAGAATAGGATTCAGTTTTCTTTTTTTTGCAAAGACTTGGATTTCTTTTACGATTGGCTTCCACTCAGCCGCGCTAAAGCCCGGCCATTCTCGAAGAGAAACCAGTAAAACCGGCTTTTTAGGGATGGTCCGTTTCTCCTGAGAAAGCCAAGAAAAAGCTGGGTCGGTGCCGAGTGTGGCAGTGATTTTCCAGCTTTTAAGTAAATCGGCAGAGATTTGGTCGCGAACGTGTACCGCGAGGGCATTTTTAAAGACCGTTTTAGCGAGGCGGCGGCTCCACCAGTGGCGAAGTGGCCCGACGCTTTGCCCAAAGCAAATATAAGGTTTGCGTAGGCGGCGGCAAGCCTTGGCTTGGGCGGCCCAAATGAGCGGCGCCTTCCAGCTTTCTTCGTCGGTGAACAGACCTCCCCCGCCTAGAATCACCAGGTCTGCAAGTTTGATTGCAGCCATTGCGTTCACGCGAGTTTTTTTAAAGCGACTGCGGAGTCCAACAGGTATAAATGGCACTTTTTTTAGACCTTTGTAGATTTCGGAACTGGTTTTGCTGCCGCCGTGGGTCACAAATATTTCTCCTGCGTAGCCAATGCTCCGCAGCTCAGTCACGATTCCACCCAAAATGGCGTCATCCCCCAGGTTGCCCGCGCCGTAATTGCCGACTATAAGAATGCTATTTGTTCGCATTGAAGCTTTTTTAGAGGTGCGTAGGACTTACGGTGCAGATCGCAGGGGCCGTGTTCGCGCAGAGCACGTTGGTGTTCCTGGGTTCCGTAACCTTTGTGGAGATCAAATCGGTACGCCGGATAGACTTGGCTGTATTCTACCATGAGTCGGTCGCGCGTCACCTTGGCGAGAATTGAGGCTGCCATAATGGAACGAATTTTTTGATCGCCGCGAATGATGGATGTGTGAGGCGCGTAGAAGGAAAAAGCATCGCGTCCGTCAATAAGGATATGGTCCACTTTTTGGGGAAGTTTTTCTAAGGCGCGACGAAAAGCGTACAAAGTAGCCTGTAAAAGGCCCAAAGTGTCCACTTCTTCTTGGCTGGCCATGCCCACTCCATAGGCGCACGATTGTATGATTTGCTCGTAGAGTTTTTCTCGCTTGGCTGGCAAAACCAATTTGGAGTCATTCAGGCCGCTGAGGCGTAGGCCTTTTGGCAAAATAACCGCCGCTGCCACGACTGGGCCAGCCCAGGAGCCGCGACCCGCTTCATCCATACCTGCAATGATGCCTTCGATGGCTGGGAGTTTCACTTCCCTATGGTAGCGTTATTCGTGTCCGCCTGCAAAAAAAGCCCCGAAAGGGCTTTTTGATTGAAATTTGAATGAAATTATTTCTGTTCTTCTTCTGCTGGAGTTTCTTCAGCAGCAGGTGCTGAATCTTCAACCATTTCTTCTGCGACGGTATCTTCCACAGTTGGCTCTTCAGCCACCACTTCAGTTTCCACAGCAGGGTCTTCCATAGCTGGTTCTTCAGTCATCATAGGTTCTGCCTTAACGTCACCAGTAATAGCCTGGAACAATCCAGTTTCTCGAAGACGAGTAGACTTACCTTGAAGATCACGCATGTAGTAAAGCTTAGCTCGGCGAACCTTACCTTGCTTCATGATTTCGATTTTTTCGATGGTTGGAGAGTGGAATGGGAAAATCTTCTCAACTCCTACTCCTTCTACTACCTTTCGAACGGTGAAAGTCTTATCCACATTGTGACCTGCGCTAACGCTGATCACCAAACCTTGAAACATTTGAATACGTTGTTTTTCTCCTTCAGTGATCTTTTGGTAAACTTTAATGCTAGCACCTGGTTTGATAACAGGCACTTTTCGGATAGAAGAGGCGGTAACGTGATCTAAGATTGCTCGAGACATACGAAAGGTTAAGCCAGGATAATATAGGGACGTGTCTTCCCTTTTGCAAGGG
>CAYHHJ010000025.1:0-5276 GCA_964356405.1 uncultured Candidatus Peribacteria bacterium
TGCCTCCTCAAGGGTAATGATTGGCCCTCTAAAATTCAAAATAGGCTCACCTTTCCGGATGTCCTCTTTTGCATAAACGCCACGTCCTGCTATTCTGGAATCCGCAACGTAAATTTTCTCAAAGCCCATTAGAAGTTTTTCTCATCGTAATGCCAAAACCCTACAAAGTTCAAGATAAGTACTTCCAGCTCGCCAAGGAGCAAGGCTACCGGGCGCGCAGTGCGTTTAAGCTGCTGGATATTCAGGAGAAGTACCATCTGATTCATCGTGGCGATACGGTGGTGGATTTGGGAGCGGCGCCGGGCAGCTTTTTGCAGGTGATTTCGGAACTGGTGGGAGGTGCGGGTACGGCGGTTGGGTTCGACCTGCAAGAGATCGCGCCATTTGAAGAAGACAATATTCATACTTTTGTGCAGGACATTATGGAGAAGGATGCGATTTTCGCGCGACTGGAAGAACTGGGCCTGAAACGAGCCGATGTGGTGACGAGTGATTTGGCGCCCAAGACCAGCGGAATCCGTGACCTTGACCAAGGACGCAGCGCAGAGCTCACGGATCAGGCTTTCTTTTTGGCCACACGCATTTTGAAAAAAGGAGGTAATTTTGTGGGCAAGATTTTTGAAGGTGAAGAGATGGCGGGCGTGATTAAGCGTATGAAGACTCGCTTCAAAAAAGTATCGGTGTTTAAACCACCCTCTTCCCGCGACCGGAGTTTTGAAACCTTTGTCGTTGGAATCCATTTAAATTAACCATTATGAAAACTCGCAAAGAAACTGATGCTCTAGGAACCGTGGACGTGCCTGCCGACAGTTACGGCGGAAGTTTTTACGAGCGGGCTCACACTAATTTTAAGATTTCTTCGCTGCGAATTCCTCAGTCCTTTAAGGTAGCGCTGGCGTGGATCAAGATGTCTGCAGCGGAGGTGAACGCCGAGCTGGGCCATTTGGATAAAAAAACGGCCAAGGCGATTGTGGAGGCCGGACAGGAATTTATAGATGGAAAATTCGATGAGTTTTATGACCTGGATGTGTACCAGGCGGGCGCAGGCACTCCTTTCAACATGACGCTGAATGAAATTTTGGCGAACCGTGCGACAGAGCTACTGGGCGGCAAGAAGGGCGAATATAAAGTGCATCCCAACAACCACGTGAACATGGCGCAGTCGTCCAACGACACCATCCCTACTGCGGTGCGTTTGGCGGCTCTGCTGGAACTGATGCCATTGATGCAAAGCGGAACCGACTTAGTGGCGGCCTTTGATAAGAAAGCAAAAAAGTTTGAAAAAATGATTAAGGTGGGGCGAACGCATTTGCAAGATGCGGTTCCGGTTACCTTGGGACAGGAGTTTGATGCGTATGCGTCTGCGCTGGAACGAGCGATGGATCGCCTGGACGGCGCGGCTCCCGAACTCGGAGATTTGGGTATTGGTGGAACGGCTACGGGCAGCGGACTCAACACGCACCCCCTATTTGCGGAAAAAATGGTGGACCGTTTATCGAAGCGAATGCAATTGCAGCTCGGCTTCATGAATCCCTTTGAGAACAGCCACAGCTTGGGCGTGTTTGTGAGCATTTCAGGCTGTTTGCGGGCGCTGGCCATAGAGCTGCTGCGCATTTGCAGCGACCTGCGGCTGATGGTGAGCGGACCCGAAGCGGGCTTCAATGAAATTCAACTGCCTGAAGTGGAACCAGGCTCGTCTATTATGCCGGGCAAGGTAAACCCATCGGTGCTGGAATGCGTGAGTATGATTGCCGTGCAAGTGCAGGCGCTGGACCACGCGATTGCTTTTTCAGGCAGCCAAGGACAGCTGGAACTCAACTGGTACACGCCGCTGGTGGGCTGGGATCTGCTGCATCAAATTCAAATCCTTTCCAATGGAATGACGCTGCTCCGTAAGGACTGTATTGAAGGCATTGAGGCCAACGAGGCGCACATGAAAGAAGTGCTAGGCAAAAGGTTTGCTACGGCCACTACGCTCGCACAGCACCTGGGCTACGACGCCGTTGCCGAGATGGTGAACGAATCTAAGAAGCGCAAAGTTCCCTTCCGCAGTTTGGTGAAAAAAGAACACGAGAAATATTTGAAATTGGAGGAACTCACTAAGCCGAATCTTAAATAGATTTGTCAGATTTTCCGTGTTTTGTTACGATTGAGTATTCGTAATAAAGTATTATGGATGCTCTTCGTTTTGACGATTCGTCTCCAGAAACGCTTACAAGGTCACGCCTTTACATTGCTGTATTGAACACTCGGCGTGGGCGCCTCACGGTGGAAGAGTGTAGAGGCCTGTTCGGGGAACTGAATGATTTCTTAATGCCTTTTCGTGACGAAAAATGTGAGCCCGAAGATGGTACTTTTGTTTTGCTACTGATGTTGAATGGGAACACCAATTCTAAAGGGCCACTGGATAGTATTAAGGCGTTTGTTGCCGAGTTTGGTTCAGGTGAAGCGAAGCAAGCTTTTGAATCCTATAAACCGCATGAAGCCTTTGCGGCCCTGATTCCAACTCCAGCAGAAAAACCCGTTACCCCTGAAACCGTACGGGCTTACCTGAAAGATCTCTTCAGAGGCTGGATTGGCCTCATTTAACCGTAATCGTCTTGGTGATGGTGTCCACAATTCCGGTGTCTTCGGTGATTTCGAGGGAGATCACGTAGGTTCCAGCCGTATCGTAGGTGTGGGTGCCAGGTTTACGATCAAAGCTGAAGTCGCCGTCGCCAAAGCTCCACTCATAGCTTTGAATGGTTCCTTGTGAGCAGGAAGGATCCACGACCACAAAGAGTGGCGCATTGCCGGTGGATTCATTCACGGTGAAACAGGCGGTTAGAGAAACGGGTCGAACTACCACCTGCATGGTGTCGGTGGCACGCTCTCCATCATCACCCACTACTGTGAGGGTAACGGTGTAAGTGCCCACTGCGTTGTATTTGTAGGTTACGGTTGCATCCCCCACGTAGAGTTTGCTGTTGTCGCCAAAGTCGATTTCGTAGGAAACGATGTCGCCTTCTTTATACGTTGAGGCGGAGGCATCGAAGGAAACTGAAAGCGGCACTTCCCCATTGCTAAGGTCCGAGTCCAAAATAGCCATAATACCTTGTTCCCCTACTACCACGTTCACCGTGGTTTCATCACTATTACCGGCTGAATCGGTCACCACGAGGCGTGCCTCATAAGTGCCGGTTTCGCTGTAAGTGTAGGTAACCTTGTTTCCCGTTTCATCAATGTCGCCGTTGTTATCAAAGTCCCATTCATAATCCACAATGTCGTCCTCGGCATCGGTGGAAGTCGATCCATCGAAATCCACTTCCAGTGGCACGGCTCCAGAGACTGAACCAGAACTGAGCGTGGGCGTGGTTTTGATCACCGCGCTAGGAGGCGTTCCCTCTTCCACCACAGAAATTTCTAAAGCGGTTTCATCGGAATTTCCATCGGCATCCAAAACGGTGAGCGTAACGGTGTAATCACCGGCCACCGAGTAGGAGTGCTTGGCGCTGCGGCCTTCGAGCTTGGTCTCGTCCCCCATGTCCCATTTGTACTTCACGATTTTTTGATCGCGGTATTGAGAGAGGTTTCCATCGAATTCATACTTATCGTCGATGTAGTAGATAGCACCTTCACCCAGTGGAGGTGTGATGATGGCACGAAGTCCACCCACACTTCCGGCCTCAATGGTTTCGGTAACGGTGGCATATTCTCCATTGGTGTCGGTAACACGAAGCGTTACTTCGTAGGTTCCTTCTTGGTTGTACTCGTATTCAGCGGTTTCACCTTCGGTATCAAAACGACCATCACCGTCAAAATCCCATTCGTACAAAATGATATCACCATCGGGATCAAAGGAACTGCCAGCGTCGAAGGTAACCGTGAGCGGCACTTCCCCACTTGAGGGATTCGCCACAAAAGAAGCAGCGGTGAGTTCGTTTTCAATCACCACTTCGGTTGAGGTGGAGTAAGGGAATCGTTCTCCACTCTTGAGATCCATGTATTCCACGTCCAAGGTCACGGTGTAGATTCCGTTTGCTTCGGCTTTTTGCGTGTATTCATGCTTAACCGTTGGCCCGCTACCGGTGCTGCCGTCGCCAAAATTCCAGGTGTATGAAAGGATGCTGTAGGTGCCGGTATCGATGGGGATTAGAGTCGCGTCAAAAGAAATTGTGACTGGTGACGTGAGTCCAATGGTGTCTTCGGGAATGGTCACAATGGGTGAACCGTAACGTACTTCTTCCACGAGTTTTGGGCCTAGGAAGTAGATACCACCAAGCCACAAAACGCCGGAGAGTAAAAATCCGAGTCCGTAGAAAAGGGCCATGCGTGAAAATTTCTTCTTTTTGTCGACTTCTTCTTTTTTAACCATCAAAGAACGGAGCACAGCGTAGAGTGCCATGAGTACCGTGATGCTAACCGTTAAGCCGAGTAGTACATTGAAAATAGTGTAGAAAAATCCGCTGAAACTCGTCTGTGAAATGGGTAGGTATTTGAAGAGGGTGAGCTCTTTATCTGCCAAGAAAATGGCCCACACAAAAACGAGCACCAACATAAGCACATAACTAACGGCGCTCACGATTCCAAGCCTCTTGAAAGTTGCCTTACGCTTAGCGATTTTTTCTTCCGGCGTCAGCACTTTTGGTGCTGGTGCTGGGGCGGGGGCAACAGGAACAGCAGAAGCTGACGCTTCTGTGGGAGCAACTGAACCTATCGGTTCAGCGGGCTCAGTAGGCGTAGGCAAAGGAGGAGTAATTTCATCCATATTAGCGTTGTGTGAATTGAGATTTAAACGTGAGGCTGATTCCCGCAATGGCGGTGACCAGAGCGCTGATGATGAGCAGCAGCATTTCGTTTGGCGTAGCGTTGAACAGATTAGCACTTCCCAAGGCTCCTTCAAAGACGACTTGGAGTGTGGCAATATCGGACTCGCCGGTGTCATCGTCGGTCACGGTGAGTTTAACCACCACTTGGCCGTAGGATTTAAAGAATGGAGTCTTCCAGGTTCCGGATGCGTTGTCATCGTAATCCACGTCGTTGTCACGAACCCCATCCTCATCGGAGTCGTAGAAAATATTCTTGTCGAGTTCGTAGCTGAAGTTTCCACTTCCGCCCTCGGCTCCATAGTAGAAGGTCACTTGGTCACCGTCGTCTCCCAAAATAATTTGGTTGAGTGAATTGGGCTGAGGCGTGCTGGTGAGCAGCGCAATTACCGGCACAATGGGGTTTGGAATTTCTACCGTTTGAATCACGGTATCGGTTTTTCCAAAGGTGTCCTCCACCATCATTTTAAC
>CAYHHJ010000025.1:5376-8900 GCA_964356405.1 uncultured Candidatus Peribacteria bacterium
CCGTTTGAATCACGGTATCGGTTTTTCCAAAGGTGTCCTCCACCATCATTTTAACATCGTAGGAACCGTAGTCATCGTATTCAAAGGTTGGATTTCTTGTGGTGGCATCGGTGTCGTTTTCCGGGTCGGTGTCCCCATCGGTATCGGAGGTGAGATTCAAGTCCCAAGCCCATGTGCGCATGTCTGCACCTTGGGCCACATCCAGAACGGTGTCATCATTGAACTCAACGGTTCTATCCTCCACGGTATAACTAAAGGCAGCAACCGGCGTTTTGGTGTCCAAGGCATTCACATCTTGAATCACGCTGTCCTTTTGACCTGTGGTGTCCACAAAAGTCATTTTTACCTTATAGGTTCCCAAGGCCTCGAAAGTATAAACCGGGCTTTCTTCAAGAGAATCTATATCGTCGTCGGCAACCCCGTTACCGGAGCTATCCACGGCTGTGTTGAAATCCCAGTAAACTCCGGCGAGTGCGGCACCATTCTCGGTGTCGACCACGGTGGTGTTTCTAAACGTAACGGTGGTTCCATTGATGTCCGATAAGAAGGCGGCATCCGGTGGAACCGAAATGGCATCCACAAAAATGGTTTGCTCCTCAGAAGTGCCGTAGGAACCGGAGTTGTCTTCCACTTTCAGTTTCACTTTCACTCCTTCCGGATGGATTTGAGTGAAGGTGTAGTTTAAATAATTTTCTTCAGTTGGCTCGTTGTCAGTAAATCCATCTCCTTCCATATCCCACCAGTAATTCACAATCGTTCCGTCAGGGTCAAAAGAAGTACTAAAGAAGCTTACCTCTTCACCAACAGAAACAGCAGTGTGGTCTATGGTGAAGCCGGCGCTTGGCGTTTCATTAGGACCGTTGGTAACTTCAATGGTAGGAATGGTTTCCGGGTCCAGTTCATTAAAAGAGGAAACTTTATTATTTTGATCGTCCGTTACTTCCACCGCAAAGCCATAGTCCATTACTTCCCCGGTTGAACCTTTGGTGTCCACCGTAATGGTGAAGGTATTGTTGGTGGAGCTGACCACTCCGAGTTCGGTGGCGGTGTCATTGAGATCGTAGTACCAAGCGCGGAAATTGGTGAGCTTTCCATCTTCGTCGATGGCGTCCACGGTCACGTTTACTTTGACTGGCGTTTCCAAGGTTTCGCCTTGTGGAACCACGGTCATTCCACGAATTTCCGGATCAATTCCTTCTATAGTAATAATAAGCGAAGTTTCATCCGTGATCGTGGCATCGTCTTCGTCTCGCACGTTGAGGGTAACGGTGTAGGTTCCGGTTTCAGGAAATACGTGGCTGAGGCTGGGTTGTGAGGCTGTGTTGCCGTCACCAAAGTTCCAGCTGTAATATAGGCCGTCATTACTACCGTCCACATTTACAGACTCATTGGCGTCGAATAGGAATGTGGTTTTAATGCTTCCGTAGAATCCTCCCGTTCCGTTGCCAATGTCATCCCCGTCGGATCCGATGCTGACCACCGCAATGGGGCTGTCGCCGGCGCCGATGTACACACGCTGTGTAACGGAATTGGTGTCTTCTTCATCGTCTAGAGCAGTGAGCGTAACCTCAAAGACCCCTGCGGATTCGTAAGTGTGAGTGAAAATAGCTTCGCTACGAGTGATGGTGTCCGTGAAATCCACATTGTCGTCACCATAATTGATTTCAAAGGCGGTTCCCGTTTCGGTTATGGCCGTGAATTCAATTTCAGATTTGCCTTCTGCGTCTAAGTGACGGGCGGCTTCTCCCTTGATTTCCATATCTACATCCAAAACCGATTCAATACTTATGGTTCCAATGGCGGTGTCACTCTTTTTGAGTTCGGCATCGTGTTGGTCATAAGCAGTTAAGCTAACTTGATAGTCTCCTTTTTTTAAGAACTGAACCGTGATGGTCTGCTCTTCTTCATCGGTATCTAAAATAGTGTAGTCCTCGTCTTCGACTCCATCAAAATCCCATTCCAAGGTGAGCACATCACCTTCATCTGGGTCGTAACTGCCGCTGCCGTCGAATAGAACGGTGGCCGGTTCGGTAGCGCTGGGATTGCTGTACTCATAAGTCGCTACCGGTGCGGTGGATTCCACTAAAACTTCCGTAGAGATAGAGTCGGTCTTGCCCCCTCCATCCGCAACGGTGAGAGTAACCGAGTAGACCCCGGGTTGATCGAAGCTGGTCTTCAGTGTCTCCTTACTTGCATCGTCAAGGGCCACCGCTACACCATTCTTACTAATTGCCCAAGAATAGTTCGAGATATTTCCACTATCTGTGGTGGAAGCCGAGGCGTCGAATTCAAATTCGGTGCCCACATTTCCAGAGCTGGGGCTCATATTGAAACGAGCCGCTGGTGAAGCCACATAAAGGGTGAAGTATTTTCGATCCTTAACCCCCGTGTCGTCGGTGACCGTGAGGGAAAGATTGTAGGAACCGGCAGAACCATACGCGTGGGTGACTGAACTTCCGCCATCCTGACCATAGGGGCCCGAGGAAGCGTCGTTGTCACCAAAGTCCCATTCATAGTAGGCAATTCCTCCACTGGCTCCAGTGTTGCCGTCACCATCGGTGCTGGCGCTGGCATCAAAGAGAACTCCCCTTTGTCCTTCGCTCATGGTCACTTTGAAGTCGTCTTGATCTATATAAGGAAAGGTTCGGTAGTCGGCAATGGTCACGGGTGTTTCAGTTCCCACTTGCGCGGTCAGTACGACTACGGATTTGGAGGGTTCCACTTCAATAGTCACCGTGGAAACTCCGGCAGCAATGTCAGCATCTTGGCTACGAACGCGCACGCGAACTCGGTAGGTTCCTGGTTCAGTGAACGTGGCACTCACGGCGTCTCCGGACGTGTCGTCCGAAGTCACTGCGGTAGTGTTTAAGGTACCCGGTGTTTCGGTGCTACCAACCGGTTCATAAATTCCATCTCCATTTAAGTCCCATTCAATTTGGTCATCTTCAACGGTTTTTCCGCTTGGGTCTTCCGTTCCCAGCACATTGAAGCGCACGATGAGTGGATCGTTCCCCGCAATGGTACTTGCCGAGAGACGCACTTGTACAAAATCTAGCGTCTCAACCAAGCTATAAAGTTCATACATGGAAGCCACGATCTCGCTGGCGGTTTGAGCGTTCACCGTGGTTAAGGCATCACTAAGGATCTGATCCGCAGTGTTGAAGGTTGCGAGCACTTCGGTGAGCTGAGATCCTGTATCAAAACCTTCGGTATCGAATAATCCCTGCATTTCCTCAAAACGTTCCACTAGGTCAGAAACGGTCTCTGCGTAATCGTCCTCGGCCGCAGTTTGAATGTTTTCGAGGAAACCACAGATATCGTCGTCGATTTCTTGAATGTTCACTTCGTAAACAGTTACTCCCAAGCCGTATTCGCGAACCGTTGCGGCCGTGTCGTAGTCCATAGTATTACAGAGTGCTTGCGTGGTGGTGGTACCTTGATCGATTTGATCGATGATGTCCTCCACACTCAAAGTGGTCACTGCTGCGGCGTTCACTTGTGGCACTACAAAGGCCCACAAGGAT
>CAYHHJ010000026.1:0-8821 GCA_964356405.1 uncultured Candidatus Peribacteria bacterium
AAGGGTGATTTACGAGGAATATGCCCTGATGTACTTAATCTTTCTCCCAACTTTTAAATAGCGCTTTTCGTATTGAGTTTGTACTTCGGTCAAAATCGGATCCACCGCCTCACCACGTTCCGCCGCTCCATACACATCGGCCAAAGCCGCCTCCACCACAAATCCCTCCAGCGGCAGCGTTTCCAATGTAAATTCATACAAACCCGCATCGTCCGTCTTTAAATGAACCAAGCCTCCGGGCTTCAAAAGTCGCTTATAAATCTCCAAGAACCGTCGTGAAGTCAGCCGCCGTTTGGCATTCCCTAAAGTGGGGTGTGGGTTCGGAAAGGTGATCCAGATTTCATCCACCTCGCCCTCGGCAAAATAGTCGGCCAAATTCGCAATCTGCGTGCGCAGAAATTTTGCGTTCCCCAAGCTGAGTTCCACAGCCTTACGAGCGCCCCACCACATGCGGCTACCTTTAATATCCACACCAATTACAGTGGACTCCGGGAAACGCTGCGCCAAGCCAACCGTGTAATCGCCGCCTCCACAAGCCAGTTCTAAAATCAGGCGCCCACCGTCACGCGCCCACGTCCCTTTCAAATCCACCTTCTCGCCCTTCTGCCAAGCCAGCGTGGGCTCGAACACGTGCGCCATGTCTTTCATCTCCTCGAAATGTTTGAGTTTCCGCCTCGCCATGAGAGTAAAAAAAACTTATACTACGCGCATTATTCTTCCTAGTAATGAAAAAAAGCAACCTTCTCACTCTCTTCCTGATCGTTTTTCTCGATCTGATTGGAATTGGAATTATGATTCCCGTGCTCGCGCCACTGATGCTCGCCCCCGGCGGTGACCTGGTTCCGCAGCTCTGGACCGAAGCCACTCGCAACATCGCCCTCGGCGTATTAGTGGCCACCTACCCACTCGCCCAGTTCTTTGGCGCACCCATTCTCGGCACCCTCTCCGACCGCTACGGACGCAAAAAAATGCTCGTCATCTCGCTCATCGGAACCTTCATCGGCTACCTACTCTTTGCCTTTGGACTCTTCACCTCCCAGCTCTGGCTACTCTTTTTCAGCCGCGCACTGGACGGATTCACCGGCGGTAACATCGGCGTGGCCAACTCTGCCATCGCAGACATGAGCACCAACGAAAACCGCGCCAAAAACTTTGGACTCATTGGAATGGCCTTTGGTTTCGGCTTTGTGATCGGCCCAACACTCGGCGGCCTGCTCGCCAACCCAGACCTAGTTTCGTGGTTCGGCCCTTCCGTACCTTTCCTTTTCGCGGCCCTGCTCTCCGCCGCCTCCCTCACCCTACTCACCGTCTCCTTCAAAGAAACCCTGAAACAGGCGACACACCAACGCGTACACCTGTTCATGGGCTTTGAGCACATCGCCAAATCCTTCAAAATGCAGGCACTCCGAACCATTTTCTTGGTGGTCTTTCTCCACGCCCTCGGGTTTGCCTTTTACACCCAGTTCATGCCGGTCTTTTTGGTTCAAAAATTCGCCATGACGCCCACACAAATTGGCCTTCTCTTCGGCTTTGTAGGAATTTGGATCGCGCTCAGCCAAGGGCTCTTCACCCGCATCACCGCGCGCTTCTGGAACCCGGTGCAAACCCTGCGCAAGTCGCTCTTCCTACTTTCAGCCATTCTTTTCATAGTCCCTTTCGTCCCCAGCGCCGCCCTGCTCTACCTCAGCCAACCCTTCGTTGCGATTTTCGAAGGACTCACTTTTCCCAACTCCACGGCAGTGGTTTCCCAAACCGCCAAACCCACCGAGCAAGGCGAAGCCATGGGAGTTACACAATCTTTACGCGCTTTAGGCCAGGCGATTCCCTCACTCGTGGCCGGCTTTTTAGTGAGTATCAATGAGAATTTAGCCATTCTAACAGGTGCAGTAATAATTCTCTTGGCATGGACGGCGTTTATGATATCCTTCCGTTTGTCCGCCAAAAACTAACTTTGAATCTATGAACCGCACCGAAACCATTGAAAGCTTAAAAGAAAAACTCGAGGAATGGTCCGAAGAGCTGGATGAACTTCAGGAAGAATTCGACAATCTCTACGACAACGACGAGAACGACGGCGAGGATGAAGACAACGAAGCTCTGCACGATTTGCGTATGTCACTCGAGAACATGCACCTCACCATGGACGAGCTCGAACAGTCCGACGAAGAAGGCTACGACGAAATCCTCTCTGCTATTGAAAGCGAGATGGAAGAATTCACCGAAGGCCTGGCTGAAGCCCGCGAGACTTTGAAGAACGCTTAGCGCTCGGCGAAGCCGAGTTTGTTCCTGAAAAATGAGCCACCTTTATTCCTATTCGCTTCCAAACGATCGTATTGCCACTCACCCGAGTGAGCCGCGCGACGCCTCCAAGCTGCTGATTTACAATACCCAAACCGACGAGGTGATTTTTGATACTTTCGTGAACCTGGCTCGGCATCTGCCCGCCGACTCTTTTTTGGTGATGAACGAAACCAAGGTGCTCCCCGCCCGCGTCCAGGCCACCCGCGACGGAGAAACCCTGGAAATGATGATTCTCCCCAGCGAAGTGGACTACGTTGCGGGCACCGTAAAAGGCACAGCAAACAAACGACTGCGCAATGGCCAACAGATCCAACTCACGCCGTTGCACACACTGGAAGTCATTGAAGAAACTCAAAAAGCCTTCACCTTCCGCGCCCACTTCGACCTTCATGAACTGCCAGCGCTGCTCCTGGAAATCGGCCAAACGCCCATTCCCCACTACATTCAGCACGCCGGCCTCAGCGAGGCGGAACTCCGTGAAAAATACCAAACCATTTTCGCCAAAAATCCAGGCTCCGTGGCGGCGCCCACCGCTTCCTTGCACTTCACCGACCGCGTCTTTAAAAACCTGGACGAGGCCGGCATTGAGCGGCTCTTTGTAACTTTGCACGTGGGCCTGGGCACCTTTGCGCCCGTGCTGCCCGAGCATCTGGAAAGTCGCACACTCTACGAGGAACACACGGAGATCGCGCCGCAAACCGCCGCCCGCATCCGCGAACTCAAAGCCGCCGGCAAGCGTTGCACCGCCGTCGGCACCACTTCCACGCGCACACTCGAATCTTTGGCTCGTGGCAGAACAAAAACCACCAATCTCTTCATCCTGCCCCCCTTCGAGTTCCAGCTCGTAGACCAACTCATCACCAATTTCCACCTCCCCAACTCCTCCCTCATGATGCTGGTGGAAGCCTTTTTGCAGTTCAAAGGTTCCAAACGCCACCTCAAAGAACTCTACGCCCTCGCCATCCAAAACGACTTCCATTTCTATTCATTTGGAGACTCCATGTTAATAATTTGACAAATTGGATTAATGTGGCTATATTGTAGATCTCAGACAAACCCATCATGGCCTTCCTACCAGATAGAAACTTCGAATCTCCACACAAACGCCCTGCCCAAGTAGTCGCTTTGGCGATTTTAGCCAGCCTGCCCTTTTGCCGTGATTCAGAAAACGAAAACCCAGCACCCGTGGCCCAGACCAAGCGTCACGTTCAAACCGAAACCCGTCGCATCATTACTCACACTGAATCTGAACCTGAACCTGAACCCGTAGACTCCGCAGCTCAAAACGAGCCTGAATATGAGGTGGACAACGAAAGCTACATCGAACCTGCCATCGACCTTATAGTCCCCTACGTCGCCCTTTCAGCCCTATCTGAGTGCATAACGGGAAACAATGAAGACGTCGTTTGCAGCAATCATTCGGGCAGCGTGGACTTCAGTTTAATGTGCTACTCCTTAAGTGAACCAGACCGCCCTATTCTAGAGATCAGTCACAGCACTTTAGAGGGTGGACTGCCTACAAGGGAAGAATGGATGGATATGGTTATAAATGGCGAATATCCCCAATGGAATGAAGTCGACACTAGCCGATTCGTAATGGCACCTGGAGCCTGGAACTGGGGGGAGTTGGATCAAATCGACCCAAATCAAATTGAAGACATCAGCATGCCCTACGACGACGTGGCCCCCGGCTTGGAGGACTTGTGTGACCGTGCCACTACTTGGTTCGATAAAGACCCCGGACAATGGTGCACAGGTGAAAACTGTGAAGAGAAAATGCAAGGTAGCTCAGAGTGGGTAACTGACTTAAACAAAAGCCTAGACCAATTGGAACCTTTTGAAGACACTTTAGACGAGGATGGCTGGGCACTCACCGAAACCACCGACAGCTTCACTCTTGGATTTCAATTGAACGAGAATACGTTTATTGAAATTCACCCAAGACCAGATGAAGAGGGTGTGAGTGTGGACTTTAAAACGGCAGTAGAAAACGGCTTTCTTGTAGAAATGCACCAGGCCGAAACTCCAGACGATTTGATGGAGATCATAAGTAACGCGGAATAACACTTGTACTTTAGAGCAGCAGTAAATAGAATTGGTGCATCTAACCACACCTCATGACCCTCACCCTCCTCGCCATTCTTATTTTGCCGATTGCTTTTAAGATGGTACTCGATCCACAAGGAATGACCCGCATCCTTAAAGAATGGGACAACTCCATAGGGCTGCAATTTTTCAGCGGAATCGTGACTATGATGCTGGCTCTGCTCATCCTCACCACCTCCAGTGTGAGCTTTGGCTGGAATTGGGAAAGCGTACTTTCTTGGATCGCGGTGCTCACGGGAATCAAGGGAGTGCTTTGCTTCATGCCAAGCGTAACCAAATTTAAAGTTAAAATGCTCACCGAAACTCGCATGCCCATTGTTGGTTTTGTTATGATGCTCCTCGCCCTCGCTATGGTTTATATCGATACCCAAGTCCTTTAACCGACGGCCCATAATGAAAAAAAGACTCTTTCAAATCTTCGCAGTTCTAATGATTATTGGACTGCTGGCTGGCACACTCAGCCCGCTTCTGTTACAATTTGCTTCCACTAACTCAAACGATGACCAAATCGAGCAAGTCCCCAGCGAAGAAACCGTTGATTAACGGCGACATGCTGATTGGCGATGTACTGAATCGTCTGCCGGAATCCGCGCAGATCATGCAGGATTTTGGCTTGCACTGCACCAGCTGCAGCGTGAACGTTTTTGAACCGCTCAAAATGGGCGCTATGTCGCACGGTATTGAAGAAGAAGTAGTGGATGAAATGATCAGCCGAATCAACGAGCTCGCGGCCACTCGCAAACGCGCGCCGGACGACGGCATTTATGTGACCGAAAACGCCGCCACAAAGATTAAAGAATTCGCCAAAGCCGAGGAGAAAGAAGGCTTCGGACTCCGCATAACCGCTAAAGATAACGGTGGCAAGGAACCCGCCTATGCCATGGATTTTGCAGAAAAAGGCGACGCCGGCGACAAGACTTTTGAATTCCACGGTGTGGAGATTTACCTCGATGCAGAGTCGCTCGCCAACCTGGGCGGTGCCGAAGTGGACTTTTTAGAAAGCGCCTACGGCAGCGGCTTCAAAATCAGCAATCCCAATTTCTCTACCGCCAAAAAATCCGGCTGCGGATGCGGCTCTGGAGGTGGCGGTTGTGGCTGTGGTCGCAACGAAACCAAGCAAGAAGGCGACGCCTGTGGTTGCGGCAGCAGTGATTGCTAATTACTTATGATCGTGGCCGTGGTCATGCCCATCTCCTGCAGCATGTTCGTCCTCATGACCATGTCCTTTATCTTTGTCCTTACCGTGCTCGTCTTTTCCATGCGCTTTTGCCTTACCCGCTGCCGCAGCTAGTTTTTTAACACTGGCTCTAAGTTCACTCGTCTCTTCAGCCGCTTTTCGATCTTCGGTCAAAGGGTAAAAATAGTCCAAGAAGCCTTCCATTGCCGATTCACCATGATGACCTGCAACTTTTGCAGCTTCCCCAGCAATAGTGCTCTTTCCTTGAAGGTAAGACCAAGCCCCTTCAAGAAGTCTGCGTTTTAAAAGACGAGAGTTTTGTGTGTTTTCTTCCGTAACGGTTGACCTACGGATAGCTTCTTTAGAAACTTTACCTATATCTTCCTCGGTAATCCCCATTTGAATAGCTATTCCAATAGCCTGCTGTCTGCGTTTAGTGAAATCATGAGTAGTAGCCGTAACTGAATTAAACATCCAATCCACAACAAACTTTACCACTATAGTGGGCCCTCCATACTTAAGGATATGTAGCGCAAAGTTACCCATTTGAAGTGCAGTCCCTGTAGCCAAAGCTTTGGCACCCAAACCCGCCTTTACTCCATTGTATAAGAATACTCCCGTGGGCAAAACCCCATCCACCACTTCTCCCACACCTGGAATCAGACTAATAAGAGGATCCAAAGCAGGAACAGGCAATCGTGTATCGGTAAAAGGTAAGCGTATCGTTAGATCTTCCCAGATTGCAGCAAATCGCCGAACATTTTTTTCTGCATCTGCAGTCTGTTTAACCGCATTGATCGCGCTACGTGCCACTTGGGGTTCCAAGGTAAGTTCAGTGACACCAAAGGTAGCCATGGCATCATCCACGTTATCGTCATCCATACCCCAATCCCTTTTTACCAGTTCCCGCACACCACCCTTGAGCTTAGATTCATTGGTAAACCCAAACCCTGGCACGTAAACTTCTTTATCAATCTGAACAGGCTGACCAAGCAGTCTTTCTCGCAAAGACTTCCTAGGTTCTTCCACCGCCGGAGCCGCCGCTAGGGCGCTTGGGTCAGGAACGAGCACGGCGTCAGGGACCAAAACTTCATCATCGACGGTGCCAGTTGGACCTAATACAGGAGGAGTAGCCATATATCTAACAGGTTAGCATTACAGAATTATAAACCTTATATATATAATGTCAACACCCTTAGGCACATTTTGCCAAAAGCCCGTTTGACACCCGTGCATGTAACGCCATACAAACCTGGTCGATAACACGCCCAGTGCGCCCACAGTATCACGGCGAAAAGTTTGTGCCCGGACGTCAAATGGAATGGACTTAAATCACTTTGACCCCTCCATAAAAATCCCGTATCTTGGGGTACACCTGGCACAAATCCCCTATATCTTGTGTCTACCACGTCGGCGCCCCACTACACTTAGGTCGGGGTTTTACTACGTTCAAGCAGCTTAGACTGCTACCATTTATTTCCCCCTCCTTATCCACGCTGTATGGCTCAATCGATCACTTTACCTGACCCCGTCGCCACCGACTCGGCGATTTCAAAGGCTCCCGCTGCAAAACCGGCGCAGCCCCGCGACGCAAAACCCGCCGGCAAAGCGCTCAGCATCAAACGCCGATTCACAAAACCCGGCCTCGACGCATTTAGCATGATTGAATTCGAAACCCGCGAAAGCCGCATCACCGAGCCAGATGGAAAAATCGTGTTCGAAATGAACAACGTGGAAGTGCCTAAATCTTGGTCTCAACTCGCCACCGACATCATCGCACAAAAATACTTCCGCAAACGTGGTGTAGACAGTGCAGCAGGCAGCGAAAACAGCGCGAAACAAACCGTACACCGAGTGTCTCACACCATCCGTACCTTTGGGGAAGAAAAAGGATACTTTGCTTCTAAAGAAGATGCCGATGCTTTTGAACAAGAACTCAAATTCATGTGTATCACGCAACGTGGGGCTTTCAACTCCCCCGTTTGGTTCAACTGTGGTCTCTATCACGAATACGGAGTGGTCGGCGACGCCGGCAATTACGCCTGGGATTTTGCAGAAAAGAAAATCGTAGAAATTGACAACGTGTACTCTCGCCCACAATGCAGCGCCTGCTTCATCCAAAAAGTAGACGACTCTCTGATGGGAATCTTTGAACTCGCAAAAAACGAAGCCAAACTCTTCAAATACGGTTCTGGAACCGGTTCCAACTTCTCTGCCATTCGTTCTAAATACGAAATCCTTTCTGGAGGAGGCGTCTCTTCCGGTCTCATGTCCTTCCTCGAAGTACTCGACCGTGGAGCCGGAGCCATTAAGTCTGGAGGAACCACCCGCCGTGCCGCCAAAATGGTGGTGCTCGATGTGGACCACCCTGAAATCCGTGACTTCATTAACTGGAAAGTGGAATCTGAGAAGAAAGCGAAAGCCCTTATGGACGCCGGGTACAGCGGAGACTGGCGTGGCGAGGCGTACCACACGGTTTCTGGACAAAACTCCAACAACTCTGTGCGTGTAATGGATGAATTCATGGAAGCCGTTGAAAAACGTGAAAAATTCTGGACTCGTTTCCGCACCACCAACACCAAATACGAGGAAATGGATGCACAAGGACTCTTTGAAGAAATCTGCAGCGCCGCTTGGTCTTGTGCTGACCCTGGACTTCAATTCGACACCACTATCAATGACTGGCACACCTGCCCAAACACCGGACGCATCAATGGAAGCAACCCTTGCTCCGAATACATGTTCTTGGATGACACGGCGTGCAACCTCGCTTCTCTCAATCTTGTGAAATTCCTAAACGACGACGGCAGCTTCGACGTCGCTGGCTACCGCCACGCCGTTGAAATCTTCTTCATCGCTCAAGAAATCTTGGTGGACCTTTCTTCTTATCCAACCCCAAGCATCGCGCAAAACAGCCACGACTACCGTCCGCTCGGACTCGGGTACGCCAACCTCGGAACCTTGCTCATGATGCTCGGCATTCCATATGACAGTGACAAAGGACGCAGCATTGCAGCCGCCCTCACCGCTATTATGCACTGCCACGCCTTCGCCACTTCTGCAGAACTTTCCAAGGCCGTGGGCGCATTCGCCGGCTACGAAGCCAACAAAAAACCTATGCTCCGTGTGATGGAAATGCACCGTGCAGCAGCTCACAAAATCGATTCAAACCTTGCCGGCGCAGACCTCTACGCGGCCGCTTGTGAAGATGCCGACCTCGCCGTGAAACTGGGAGAA
>CAYHHJ010000027.1:0-8747 GCA_964356405.1 uncultured Candidatus Peribacteria bacterium
AGTTTATTCTCGTAGAATCCCTGCGCGGGGTAGAGCAGTGGCAGCTCGTCGGGCTCATAACCCGGAGGTCGTTGGTTCGAATCCAACCCCCGCAACCAATTTTTGCGAAATGTTCAATACCCTACAACCCGCCGAAGCACTTCCATTCATCACGTCTCAAGGCGAAAACTGCCTGGTTTTAGACGTACGAACCCCTGAAGAATTCGCTACCGGACATCTACCAATGGCAATCAACTTTCCGGTAGATCAAATCCCCACTCGTATTTCAGAAATCCCCAACGAAAAGACTTTAGTTATTTACTGCGAACACGGCAGCCGAAGTAAACTGGCTGCTAATTTTTTGAGTTCACACAACTACCCATCTGTTTATCACATTCAGGGTGGATTCAGTGAACTAGCCCCCTTTCTTTAAAACAGACTCACCTGCCCTTCCACACTTTTATCCAACACCTTGGGGAGATTTTGAATATGGGGAATATCCTTGAGATTCTTGAGTCCGCCGTTTTGCAAAACCTTCAAGAACTTAATAAAGATTTGCGCAGTGGCACGAGCATCGTGAAGCGCGCGGTGAGCCTGAGGCAACTCTACACCAAAAGCTTCACACAAACTGCCCAGCCCGTAACGCGATAAATTCGGGTGCACCTGCTTCGCCAACTTAAACGTACATAAATAGGGATTCGGTAAAATCGAGCGTCCCATTTTTTCCAAATGCTTATTCATAAACTCGCGATCAAAATCCACATTGTGCGCCACAAACACTGTATCCGTTCCCATAAAGCCAAGATAGTCATCCACAATATCCGCAAAAGCCGGTGAATCCTTCACCATTTCGGTGGTGATGCCCGTAATCTGCGTAGTTTCGAGCGGCAAGAAAACACCCGGGTTCACCATGGTGTCCCACTCCCCCACAATCTGCCCATTCACCACTTTAACCGCCGCAATTTCAACAATGCTATCCAGCCCCGAGTGGAGCCCGGTGGTTTCTAAATCAACTACAACAAAAGTGGTTTTATCGATCATAGCTGAAGCACTTTAACGGCGGATCTTCTAATTTACAAGTTCAGATATCACTTCATGTATCTCACTAAAATCCCCATCTCGTGGAATCAAAATGTAGGCCCCACTTTCGTTGATGAGCGAGGTCAAATAGTTTCCGCTGGTGAGCACAAATCCGGTGTTCAAATCATAGTCCTGATAATCGTAGTAGTAACCCACGGTGTCCAAAAGATCGATGTCCGTGGTGGTGTTTTCTATAGCCGTTTGGAAGAGTTTGGTGAGCTCCTTCATTTCCATCACGCTATCGAGCTGAACCACTTTGGTACGAAGCGCGGCGAGCACGGTTTGCTGTCGTTCCGCACGATCAAAATCGGAAGTAGAGTGACGGCTACGAGCGTATTTCAAAGCTTCCTCACCTGTAAAATGATGTTGTCCTTCATCAATAGAATACGAACTGTACCCACCCTTTCCATTTGGATAGAGTCCATCGTAAAGCGACTCGCTCACATATACGTCGAGCCCACCCAAAACATCTACGATATCAATAAAACCTTGTAGGTCCACTTGTACGTATTGATCCATCTGCAAACCCGTCACGGTAGAAACCATACGAGAAAGCTGATCCACGCCGTAGTAAGTGTAATATTCGTTGATACGTCGGCCATTTATATAAAGATCGCGCGGTACGGAAAACAAAGAAATTTTGTGTTTCTCTTCGTTGATGCTGGCCACGATGATGGTATCGGTGTGAGACCCATTGGTTCCCAAAATCAAAACATCAAAGGTGCTATCCTCCGTTACCTCACCCGGCGTTTCTTCACTTAAATTCACCTTGTTTCCACCGGTTGCCACTCGTGAGAGCATACTGGCAAATACTTCTTGAATTCCAGCCGTATCGCCCCCTTGCATGGCCGTGCCGAGCGAACTGAAATCAGCGGCGATGCTCTGGATTACGCCTTCTTGAGAAGTCACTTGCTCGGAAAGGGTGAAGTTTTTCTGGCTGAGCTGACCCATTTCATCAATCAGGGAGCTGATTTGAAACTGCTGTTCATCTAAAGATTTGTTCAAAGAAGCATTCACAAAAATAAGCCCGAAAAGCATCACGCCGAGCGAAACAAACGCCGCCATGCTCACCAATTTACTCTTACGAGCTTGATGGATGAGATGTTGATCCACCGAATTGAGTTCGGGACCGACGTGAATAACGTTATATTCTTCAGGCAGCTCCATTGGCAGGTGGCGTGGTAAGTGGTTCAGTAGGCGCGGCAGCAGGTGCTACGGCTGGTTTAACTTCAGCAGTGTAATCGGCTTTCACCTCGGCGCCAACCTCATTCATATTTATTCCAATACGAGCCGCAATTTCTTGATCCACGAAGAGTTTTTTACGTCCGTATTTCATACGTGAATATTGCTTAACCACATCACGAACTTTGGGGTTCGCAGCGGCCATATCCCAAATGGTTTCCAGTGAAAACGGCCGTGACGTAGCCATATTGATATTGAGCTTCATGTACGCACGGTAGTTCGCAATTCCAATCACGTCCTGCTCGGTGAGCACCGGTGCATATTCTTTTGCGAGGTATTCCGCGTCTTCCGCACCAATTTTAAACGACTGCAGCGTACCCACGTTACCGAACACGGCGTCGCGGATCTGGCTGCTGGTTGATCCACCCTTGGTAACCGTGAGCTGACCAATATATTGGTGAGCCATGATCAAACAGAGTTTATATTTTCGGGCCTCAGACAGAATGGAACAGAAGGTGTCCGTGGCGAAGTTTTGGAACTCATCCACATAAAGGTAGAAATCTTTACGATCGGCTTCCGGCATATCCACACGACTCATGGCCGCTTGTTGAATTTGCGCCACGAGCACCAGCCCGAGCAGCTGAGTGTTGAGTCCCCCGAGCTTACCTTTAGAGAGATTCACCAAAAGGATTTTTTTATTATCCATGATTTCACGAATGTTGAATCCGGATTTCGCCTGACCAATGGTGTTACGCATGATCGAGTTCGTAATGAACGGACCAAATTTCGCCGAGAAATACGGAATCATTTCCTGACGTTCGCGGTCTCCGGTATTCGCATATTCATGATCCCAGAACGATTTCACTACTGGGTTCTTCACCTTAGAAACCTTGTAACGCATGAATTCCTCATCCACAAAGATTCGTGGCACATCAATCAAAGTCGCTCCTTCGTCGGGGTCTTCCATCAGCGTCAAACACGCGTTGCGGAAATAGTGCTGAATACGGGGTCCAAAAATTTCATCTCCAAAGATCTTAATAAAGATTTCGGTGGCTTGACTGGACGCCATATCCTGCTGTTCGGCGGTTTTGGCCTCGAGCATGTTGAGCCCCATTGGTCGCTCCGTATCCGAAGGATCAAAAATAATCACGTCCTTCGCTCGTTCCTTAGGTACAAATTGCAAAATTTCTTCAATCAAATCTCCGTGCGGATCAATCACACACACCCCGTCCCCATTTATAACGTCCTGGCGCGCCATGTAACTAATATAGGCAGATTTCCCGGTACCGGTTTGCCCAATAATATAGTGGTGACGCGTACGGTCTTTCTTTTGGAAACGCACCTCGCGTTTGACCCCACGGTACACGTTGTTCCCCAGCAAAATCCCTTCCTCTGGCAGATCCGTTGGCGCAGGAAGCACCTTGTAGGAAAGCCATTTGATGATCGGAGTATAGTTGTAACGACTATTTGGAATATGAAAGAGTGAAGCCAATTCTTCAGGGTTGAGAATGGAAAGCCTTTCCCCAAACTGGAAATTACGGCTCTCCATAGAGTCCAGTAAAATCGGCGTATTTATAAAATTAATGGGGATCAGACGACGAGCTTCAAACCAGTTGGAAGAAGCGTCCTTTGTCACGTTGAAGGCCACAAAGAGACCATTCAAAATATTGTCACACTGCGCCCCTCCTTTATCAGAAGAAGCCATAATGCGAACCACGGTATCGAATCCAACCTGATTCGCCTTCTCTCCAATACGTTTAGCCAATTCTTCATCCGTTTGGAGCATACGCACATAGCTGTCTCCGCTCTTAGCTCCTGGAGGCGGGTTATTTTTCTCCGCAGCATCATAACCAAAGGCTGTAGCGGTAAAGAACCAACTAAACATTCCAAGGATCTTTCGGATAGGATTCCTACTTTCCGGTTTTTGATTCTTAAACATTTGTGTAGCAAAATCGCGTGCAGTCTTCTGCCATTTTTCATGACGAGGTCGAACCATGATTTGGATCACCGCCTTTTCATTCTCTTCTAGTTTCGAAAGCACATTTGTGAAATCATTGAGCGAATCGTTTTCAATAGTCTTATAGGTTTTGAGCGGGTACCAGTTGAGATTTTTCAAATACAAGTAATACCCCTTCATCGTATTTTGTTTCTTCAGTTTCTTAGGCTGCATCGGCTCAGGCCGAATAAATTCAATAGAAGCACTTGGATAAAAAGAGGTGATCTGTTTTTCTAAAATTCCAGAATAGTAAGGGTGCACCGATACATAGAATGTAATGTCTTGATGGCGGGCATGAATTTCAAAAGAAACCGCATCTCGATGGAAAAGCCAAACCATAATTCGGTTGCTCAAGTTTAGCTCGCGGATTTCATGCGTCGCACGGTAGAGCTGCTCCATGATTCCAATACGTTCACGGAAATCCTTCTCTGTCGCATTTTCCTTATCTTTGGTCGATTCTTCACGCGGCATCGTAATCTGAATGAACACACGGTGTCGTGAAACCCATCGTTCATAGAGTTCGCGCACCGTCCAAGGTCCAAACAACTTGACCACCAGTAAAATACTTAAAGTCCAAATCATCCACTCCCAATTCAAAAGGATATAGTCATTAACCTGCAAAACCGTTGTTTTCACGGTTTCCCAGATCCCTTCCAAACTAGTAGCAAGCGTTGCCATACGCGTTTTTGTTTTTTTAATCTCATAATTATACCAAAAATTGAGCCATTTTGCAATGGGCCTAACAGATTAGAGCCCTGACCCCACAAATGGCTAAGGAAAGACAAAACTTGACAAATTAGCCAAAGTCCCTTAAGTTGATGTAATTCGATTTACCCCATTCTTATGAGCGCACATGCACCCGCCGCTGCACCTCATGCAGCCCCAGCACCACACGCAGCCCCTCACGCAGCTCCCCATGCTGCACCACACGCAGCCCCTGCAGTGGCCCTTTCGCAACCCGGCTATTTAAGGAATGCGATGACTCGTTTTGGGAATGGTATAAAGAACACAGTGTGGGGGCCTCTAGCTGAGCTTGGAAAGGGAATTTACAACGTAGAGGCTGCCCCCGGGCATGAGTGGGATCAAAGCGTACTAGCACCCATCGGAAGTGGACTCGTAAGCGCGGTTGGACGTCCTTTCACGGCACTAAAAACTCTCGTTCATAGCGATGGCCACTGGGGTTTCAGCCCAGGTAAAGCCATTCACGAACTCGGCGATTGGGTAGAAGACCCCCTTCAGCAAGCCACTAGCTTTGGCGAACGTGGCATGGCTGCCATCGGAGGAGCCTTCCACCGTATGACCTATGGCGCAGGACAAATGCTCCGCTCACCCGGCGGGCAAGAGCCTTGCTACGCAACGGCTTCTACGTTCATGGGAATGCCAATGGATCCTAGTGCTAGCCGAGCTCAAACCTGGGCTTGATAGCTAGGTTGACGATTAAGATAAAATAGTTTATAAAATAAACTATTTCTCAATCAACTAAACATGCCAAGTGAATTTAAAACTGAAGATCTAGATGGGTCACTATTCACAGCCATTCAAGGAGATATAGGTGAAAAAGGCATCCTACATTTAAAGTACGAAGACAGGATCATCACATTTGATCCAGAGCTATTAGCTTATCCGTTAAGAGAAAATCGAACTATGCAAGCTGTTTTGGGGAAGGATGTCCCTCCCCTTTTAAGTAAAGTAGCTGCACCCCTTCTCCGATGGGTCTTCAAAAATAATGCTTATAAAGATTTATACCGCGCACACAAAGTAGGACTTGCGAACTTACCAGATCGAGCTAGGCAAGTTTTAATTGAGGGTAAGCTCTCTTTCGATGCCACCATCAACTCCAGAGGCGGAAACGCCATGACAAGTCGAGCTTATGTAGGGGCGATTGAAGCCGTAAAAAACAGAGGCGGACAGACAAGTACCTATGGATTAAATGCGGTAGGAAGTGGAGCCGCAGCCACATGGCAAGAAGCGGAGCACAGATTTGGTATAGATAAAGGGTTTGGCTACCTTTGGCATAGGGGGGCATCCAGAGCTGGTAATATGAAACTGTGGCAGGCTTATGAAGAAGATCACCATGAGGAGCGCACTAGAGAGTTTTTTTCCGGCGCTCGGGATGGTAAGGAAAAAGAGGCGGTACTCAACAATCTAGCTCAAAACAAAGATGGGGAAGTACATTTAAGCGCCAGAGAATTAGAAAGACTCGGACTAATAAAACGAGTTGTAAAAATGGAAGCGATTCTTGATGAAATTCCAAAACATTCCACCTGGACTAGAGCAGAAATTGTAAAAATAATAAGAGAAAGCTTGTAAGCTAAAGCCTAGAGCCTAGCTTTTAAGTAAGCCTCCAGCTCTTCGATCTTCACCCGTTCCTGTTTCATGGAATCACGATCTCGAACGGTCACACTGCCATCGGCATCGGAGTCAAAATCGTAGGTCACACAAAGCGGCGTTCCAATCTCGTCCTGACGGCGGTAACGCTTTCCGATGGCACCACTTTCGTCGTATTCAGCACGGAAATGCTTTTTCATATCGCGGTAAAGTTTCGTAGCTTGCTCGCTTTGTTGTTTTTGCAGAGGGAAAACGGCCACTTGTACAGGTGCAATCGCCGGAGCAAAATGCATCACGGTTCGCATCTCTCCATTTTCCAAAGCTTGTTCTTCGTAAGCACTCAGCAAAACAATCAAAACACTACGCGTAAGACCCAAGGCCGGTTCTACCACATGCGGAACAAACACTTCATTGCTCACCGGGTCGCGGTATTGCAATTTTTCTCCTGAAAACTTCGAATGTTGGTCGAGGTCAAAAGAACCACGGTGCGCAATTCCCATCAATTCTCCCCATCCAAAGGGATACTCGTACTCAAAATCCACGGTTTTGCTGGAATAGTGCGAAAGTTCATCCTTTTCATGGTAACGCAGACGCAAATGGTCGCTTGGAATGCCCAAAGCCACAAAAAATGACTTAAAATCCTCTACCCACTGGTCAAAATATTTCTCCGCTTCGTCGGGACGCACAAAATACTCAATTTCCATCTGTTCAAATTCACGGGTACGGAAAATAAAGTTCCCCGGTGTGATTTCATTTCGGAAGGATTTCCCATACTGTCCGACTCCAAATGGCAGTCGAACGCGCATAGAATCCATAATATTCTTAAAGTTCACAAAGATTCCTTGAGCCGTTTCCGGACGCAGGTAAATCTGTTCAGCCGTGTCCTCAATCACCCCTTGGTAGGTCTTAAACATCAAGTTGAAGGCACGAGGCTGAGTCCATTCCACTTTGCCACATTTAGGACACGGAATCTTCGCATCCATGATGCGGTTATAGATTTCATCGTTGCTCAGTCCCGCAATAGTGGTTTTAAAATGTTCTTCCAAGATTTTATCTCCACGCACCCGTTCCTGGCACTTCTTGCAGTCCATGAGCGGATCAGCGAAATTCGCCACGTGTCCGCTCGCTTCCCACACGCGGGGGTTCATCAAAATCGCGCTGTCGAGTCCGAGCATATCGTCGCGGTCTTCGATAAAAGTCTTCCACCACAGATTCATGATGTTGCGCTTCAAAACCGATCCATACGGTCCGTAATCCCAGGTATTCGCGAGTCCGCCATAAATTTCGCTGCCGGGGTACACAAAACCACGTCGTTTGCAGAGTGACATCACACTATCCATCGTTGACATAGAGCTGGGTTACAGTGGCTGCAATCTTAAGCGACTTTCTCTTTTGAATCAAGAAGGATCGTGAGAGGGCCGTCATTTATGCTTTCCACATGCATCATGGCACCAAACTGACCTGTTTGCACCGGCACCCCCTTCCCAGACAAGTACAAAACAAAGGCTTCATACATGGCCTCCGCTTCCGCCGGCGCCTCCGCGAGATGAAAACTGGGCCGATTACCCTTGCTCATATCCGCACACAAAGTGAATTGTGAAACCACCAAAATGCCACCAGCAATCTCTGTAACCGGAAACTGCATCCTTTCCTCCGAATCAGGAAAAATCCGCATTTTCAGAATCTTTTCCGCCGTCCAAATCATGTCATCGTTGGTGTCGCCCTTTTCCACGCCCAAATAAATCAATAAACCAGCGTCAATTTGACCCACGGTTTCCTTATCAACGGTGACGCGAGCCCCAAGGACTCGTTGAACTACACTGCGCATAAACCCAGCATGCACAAAAAAAGACCCCTCGGCAAGAGAGGTCTTAAATTTTTCTTATTTACGCATTAGTCGGATATGGAGGCATTGGTGCTTCCGGCATTGGCCCCATCGGTGCCATTGGTGCTGGTCCCATTTGTTGAGGCATTGGTGCCTGCATAGGTTGAGGCTCAGGCGCAGGTGCTGGAGCAGGAGTTGCCTGTTGAGCAGCTTGTTGTGCCTGTTTCTTTTTAAAATCTTCCATAGCGCCTTGAAGCACTCCAATGAAAGATTCAGCGGTTCGTTGATTCATGTTGATACGGCTCACCACTTCAATGATTGGAGCGGGAGTGTTTGGCAGTAAATAACCGAAATCGA
>CAYHHJ010000028.1:0-8585 GCA_964356405.1 uncultured Candidatus Peribacteria bacterium
GGAATCCATCACACAAACCTCCACGGCTTCGTGCGCCTGAAAGGCACCTCCGGCTTTAAGAAGAGCATCCACGAGGGTTGTTTTCCCGTGATCTACGTGGGCGATGATGGCGATGTTTCGGATATCCATATATTGTGCGGCTTGATAAGCAGAGGGATTCTACAGGAGAAACTTAGATTAGCAATAATAAAATTTCATGGTGCTACCACCAGCCATCTATCCAAGGAAGATTCTTTTACAAAATCGCTGGGCCAAGACGTCACTCCTACTCTGTGATCACGTGCCTGAGGCCCAGTGGCATTACGTGGTTTTACCTCTGAAGGAGCAATGGGGTCATTCACAAAAAAACTAACGTTTCCTTGTCCATCACTCGTGGCTCCTCTTAGAACGATCATATGGGTATTAGTCGTTTCTGCTGCTTTAGTCGAAGGGTCGATCTGTCGAATAGATAGCCCCACTGGCGAGCGAGCGAGATCTTGAGTCAATTGTGTCCATGCTTGGTCTTTAGTGAATTCTTTAGTGTCTCCGTAGTCGTTGATTTCGAGAGCGATTCCATAAGTTTGCGCCGTTTTCTCAAAACCCTCATGAGTCCACCCCCATTTTGTATCTCTTGCTTTAGCGGCATTCGTTATAAACGTGGCGAAAGAAGAACCTGAAGGAACTTTTCCAGTCGCACTCAGCATCATCCAAACGGCGGCTGGAGAACAGGAAATAAGGTTGGCATTGCGGCCTGAGACAGAAGCCCCTCCCACGTTACTTTCAGATTGAAAAGGAACCTTTTGAATGAAGCTGCCCGCTTTTTCTCCCTGAAGGATTTGAATACGATCCGCAAACTCCGTGGCGGTAGCCGAAACCTTGGATTCATCCAGGAAGACCGTCCCTACCTGAGGTGCCGCTGCCTCTACAAGGTCAGCTGCGAGGAGAGCTCCTATTACGAGTGGTGCTAGAGATTTGAGACTGGGCATAATGTGCGGATAGTAACATATATTTACACATACGTCAAATCAGCTTCCGATGCTGGGACGGGGTCTTAAAACAAGATCGTGTATCCAATCACCATGAGTACCGCGTCCACAAAGACGTGGCTGATGTAAGGCGCCAGGAGCGAGTGGTATTTGCGGTAGAGAGCGCACCAAATGAAGCCGGCTACACCTACTCCGGTGCCGAAGAAGAGCGTGAAAGGCAGTGGGAAAAATTCAGAGAGAACAAAATAGTGGTGGCCGGCGAAAGCGGCGCTGCCAATCAAGGCGGCGGTTTTCCAATCGAATTTAAGCAGAAGGCCGCGGAAAACGAACCAGCGCCAGTAGTATTCTTCCAACATGGCGTGAAAAACGGAGAAGAAAACGGCAAAAAGTATATAAAAACCTGGCGTGACCAATCCAAATTGAGCGGCTTTTTCGTGAGCAGCGCCGCTTATAAAAGATAAATCTAGGAAGAGAAAGACCAGTGGAACCGTAGCGATCTTTAAAACACCGAGGGCAATTCCCGTGACCAGTCCTTTGCGTGCATTCCAGTGAGGGATCAAAGCGTGCGCAGACTTCAGCCAGATCAAAGGCCAGATTAATAAAAGCAGTTTGGTGAGAATGTAGAAGCCTTGTGAAAAGCCCGTATCCCACAAAAAGTAGAGAGCTGCGCCAATCATTTGAAAGAAGAGCGCGGGCAGAATTCCAAAATAAAAAAACTTTTTATCTGACATCGGCGCAATTCTATGGTAAAGTCCAAGTTCTAACAAGCTGCATATGAACATAAATCTGGCCGTTGCTCTAGAAAAGCTACCTGCCCTTAGAGAAGTTCCGTCTGCCGCTCAAGTACTTAAAGCCCCTGATGGCACTCGCTGGGGTGGTGTGCTTAAAGATGGTGACTGGGAACTCGTAAAAGTTGGTCCGAATGAATTCAGCACAGTCGTTAGAACTTCCAATTAAGGTTTTATAGCCCCAAAGGTTTTCCTTTTGCATCTAAGTAAGGTGCCATTTTGCGGACCTTTTTTCCGTATTCGAGCCAGTTGTGGCATTCCTTACCGTCGGTTTCATCATAATGCTTTTTGGCTTTTTTGATTACCTTTACGGCCTGCTTCCAATTGTCTACTACGGCGATGTAATGAAGGTCCTTTGGATCCATGAGCTTTTCGTGGAGAGGATGGTCGATAACCCAATCAATGAGCTTGCGCCACATCTTGCCAACTAGAATAACCGGCATTCCACACACGTGCTTCACTTGAAGCAATTGCCAGGTGTAGAAAAGTTCCAAACAGGTTCCAATTCCGCCCGGCATCACCACTACCACGTTGGAAAGCATCATGAATTCATCGAGACGACTAGAAAACACTTCATGGTTGTCTAAAAGTTCCAGGCCTTCGTTTGGTTTTTGTTCAAAAGGCAGCACAATATTGAGTCCAATGCTGTGCGCTCGATTTTTGACGTCTCCGGCAGTGTGACCTAAACTCGCGGCTTCCATAAGACCGGGGCCTCCCCCTGTAATCAGGTCGTAGCCAAGGCCACCGATGGTTTTAGCCAAATTGTAGGTTTCTTGGTAAACGGGATGCTCCGGTTGAATACGGGCAGAGCCGAATATCGTGACACGGAAGTCAGAATTCTTGAGTTCGTCTGCGAGGCGGAAGGTTTTTGGCGTCATATATGGCGTAAATTATTCACTTTATTATAGCAAATTTTCAGGAGAAATGCTACCCTAAGTCCACGTTTATCCCACCACCATGAAACTCTTTCTGGATACCGCTGATTTAAAGCAAATTAAGGAAATCGCCTCTTGGGGGATTTTGGATGGCATCACTACGAATCCGACGCTTTTAGCTAAAGAAGGTAAAGTGGACCCAAAAAAACACCTACAGGCAATTTGTCGCGTGGTGAACGGGCCGGTGAGTATGGAGGTTTTTGCGACGGACTATGAAGGAATGCTGAAAGAAGGACGCGAATACGCTACGTGGGCCGAGAATATTGTAGTGAAAGTGCCGATGACCACCGAGGGTTTGCGAGCCGTGGTGACACTGAAGGCAGAGGGAATTCCTACGAATGTAACGCTGATTTTTTCCGCTAACCAGGCACTCCTGGCGGCTAAGGCGGGGGCGGCGATGGTTAGCCCTTTTATTGGGCGCTTAGACGAAGCCGGTGAAGACGGACTGACTCTGGTGCAGGAAATCACAGAGATATTTTTCAATTATGGATTTGAGACGGAAGTGCTGGTGGCCAGTGTGCGTGGGCCACGGCATGTGACGGAATCGGCGCGAATGGGCGCACACATTGCAACCCTTCCCTACGAAATATTTAAAAAGTTGGTTTACCATCCTTTAACCGATATCGGCTTGGCGAGATTCATGGCCGATTGGAAAAAACGCAAATGAAGCTATCTTTAGAACAACTCGTGGGTTTGGGCGGCGATGGTCTCACCATGGCTGAGCTTGAGGCGGAGGGTTCTAAGATTGCTGGATTTTTAAAAGGCTTTGAGAAACGGGGGCAAGGATTCCCGCTTTTGCCTAAGGCGCGCGGACCCGTGCTGGCCGTGAAGGAGCTCGCCGAGAAGTTGCGTGGAAAGTTTAAGGATATTGTGGTTTTGGGCATTGGGGGGAGCGCGCTGGGCATTAACTGCGTGCGGGATGCGCTGATGGGACCGCTGTGGAACTTTCATAGCAAAACGCGGCTCTTTGTGCTGGATAATTTGGATACCGTGGGCGAACTCGAGCGCGTGATTGATGCGGATCAAACCTTGTTCATTGTGATTTCAAAAAGTGGAACGACCCCGGAAACCATGGCACAGTATTTTTACTTTAAGCAAAAAGTTTCTAAGGAGAATTTTGTGTTTATTACCGATGGTGAGAGTGGCGAGCTGCGAGAAATTGGCCGCGAGTATGGGATCCCGATGCTGAGCATTCCTGAGAATGTGGGTGGACGATTTTCTGTGCTCACTCCGGTGGGGCTCTTCCCTGCTGCGATGATGGGCGTGGATATAGAAGAATTGCTTCGCGGTGCCGAAGGCATGGCGAATTTATTCATGAAAGAAGAATGGGAACTCAATGTGCCGTTTCAATTTGCAGCGGCGCAGTATTTACTCGAATGGAAGTATGGAGTGCACATCACCGTGATGATGCCTTACTCCTCTCGGCTTTCTAGCTTGGCGGATTGGTATGGTCAGCTGCTTGCGGAAAGCATTGGAAAAGATGGCAAAGGTCTAACGCCCGTGAGCTCTTTGGGTGTGACGGATCAGCATTCTCAATTGCAGCTTTATAATGAAGGCCCTAAAGACAAACTGATTGTGTTTGTTGAAGTGGGCAAAGAGGAAACGCCTACTATTCCGCGCGTAGAACGGAAATCACTCGCCTACCTTTCTGGCTTAACGTTTCATGGACTCATGAACGTGGAAAAACGGGGAACCGAGCAAGCACTTTCGGAATATAAAAAACCAAACGTGACGATTTCAGTGCCGGAAGTGAATGCGTATGAACTGGGCCAGCTTTTTATGTTTTTTGAAGCCAGTATTGCTTTTCTAGGAGAATATTATAGGATAAACGCGTTCGACCAACCTGGCGTCGAGCTCAGCAAGAAGCTAACTAAACAACTTTTAAGCTAATGACGCTTACCGAAAATCAAATCGCGTTTCTCAAGGCTTTCTCTAAGTCTTGTCGGCGATCTATTTTGCAAATGGTGACGAATGCACAGAGCGGGCATCCGGGTGGATCTTTATCGTGCATCGACTATTTGAGTCTTTTATACGTGATGAGGCTCTGCGAAACGAATGAGCCGATTGTGGTTTCCAACGGACACATCTCCCCTGCTGTTTACAGCGTGCTCGCGGAGTTGAGTGTGATTCCAAAAGAGCGCGTGATCGCAACTTTCCGCAAACCGGATGACATTTATGAAGGCCACGTGAACCGACAAGTGCCAGGTGTATTTTACGGAACGGGGCCTCTCGGCGTGGGCGCGAGTGCAGCAGCCGGAATGGCAACTGCCGCGATGCTCCAGAAAAAAGATGAGCATGTGTTTTTGCTCATGGGAGACGGAGAAAATCAGGAAGGTCAGGCTTATGAAATGATGAATTATGCGGCCAAATACAAACTTGGAAATTTACTTTTGTTCATCGATTACAACCAAGTGCAGCTCACCGATTCATTGGCAAACATCATGCCGCTCCAGGTGAAAAAACACTACGAGGCAGCCGGCTGGCATGTGCAGGAAGTGGATGGGCACGATTTTGCAGCCATGGCTCTTGCGATTAGCGCAGCAATGGAAGTGAAGGACAAACCGAGCGTGCTCCTTGGGCACACCATTATGGGACAAGGCGTGGAGTTCATGGCCAAAACCGGCCGTGAACATAAGTCCGACTGGCACGGAAAATCTCCTAAGAAAGAAGAGACCGAAGCAGCGCTTACGGAGATTGAGCTGAGTGCCGAAGAAGTTGCGATTTTGGCAGAGGGATTGAAGGTGCTGAAGGTAAATATTAAGACGCCATTGCAACCGGACGTGGCTGCAGTGAACCCCGGGACGCCCAAGACTTATGCAGTGGACGTGATGACCGATTGCCGTGGCGCGTACGGAGCAGCCCTCTTGGATTTGGCTACTTTAAATCCACATGTGGTGGCGCTGACCGCGGACTTGGCCGATAGTGTGAAGACCGATGGCGTGAAGAAGAACTTCCCCGAACGTCACATTGAATGCGGAATCGCGGAGCAGCACATGGTGAGCAATAGCGGCGGACTTTCGCTACGCGGACTCGTACCTTTCTGCAGTACCTTTGGTGCGTTCATGACCAGCCGAGCCAAGGATCAAGCGCGTGTGAACGACATAAACCAAACCAATGTGAAAATGGTGGCCACACACTGCGGACTCAGCGTAGGAGAAGACGGACCCACCCACCAAGCCATTGATGACATCAGCTCTTTTGCAGGGTTTTTCCACACGCAGATTTTTGAACCGGCCGACCCGAACCAATGTGACCGAATCATTCGATACGTGGGCGCGACCTACGGCAATTTTTATGTACGAATGGGGCGTGCCAAGATTCCCGTTATTACTAAAGAAGACGGAACTCCATTTTTTGGAGATGGATACGAATTTAAACCTGGGAAAGCGGATGTTTTACGACAAGGAGGGCGAGCGACGATAGTCGCGAGCGGACCTATGGTGATCTACGCCTTGAAAGCCGCAGAAAACCTGGGCGGAGACATTGAAGTGATTGCCGTGAGCAGCTTCATTCCTTTCGACAGTGAAACCATTGTAGCGAGTGCTAAGAAAACGGGACGTGTGGTGACGGTACACGATCACAACATTGATACGGGGCTTGGCAGTTATGTGCAGGAAGCTTTGTTTGAAGCGGGCGTACTCGTGCCAGTGAAACGACTCGGTGTTTCAAAATACCAACTGTCTGGAACCGCCGATCAGCTTTATAAAATGGCGGGGCTAGGCATTGAGGATATTGAAGTGGCACTGAAGCTCTTGATCCAAGGAAAATGAACGAGGAGCTCATCCCCTATTTAGGAGGATTGGTCTCCATCATCAGTTCTTTCTTTGGGGCTTTTGCGAGTGGAGGATCGGTACTTATTTTGCTGAGCTCGCTCTTTATTTTAACTCCGTATCCGTATATCTCCTTGCTAGCGACCTCGAAAGTGGCGGGCGCCGCTATGGTGCTGGTTTCGTCATCTGTTCACTACAAAAGAACTCGGATCAACGTGAACATGGTGTGCATCATGACCTTGGGTGGATTGATCGGAATGATTGCTGCAACTTACCTCTTGCGAGTCATCACGAATGAAGCCATTTTCGAGCACATAACAGGGGTACTCCTCATTGTTTTTGGTGTTTTCCTCCTCCTTTCAAAGACCAAGGGGCTCAGTTCCTCCGAAAGGACTTCTTTTTCTAAGAAAGAATTGTTCGAAGTTTTTTTGATAAAAATCCTGGTTGGATTCATCAACGGGTTTTCTGGTGGGATGGGTATGATTCTCAACACTTATCTCATACTCCGCTTGCGCATGAGCTTTATTGAAGCCACCGCCTACACCATGCTTTCTGGACTACTGGTGGTTTCTACCCAAGCCGCTTACTTGGTCAGCGTTTCAGAGATCAATCTCGCTCTTTTAGTTATGGTTGTTTTGGGCTCGTTGCTGGGAGGATACATCGGTACGCACATGCAATACTACAAAGGGAACCGCACTGTAAAATGGGTGGTTACGGGGATGATGTTCATCCTTGGAACGGCTGCCTTTGTTCAATAGGAATTATTCCCAGAACTTTTCATCAGAACGCCAAGTGTCGTCGGCTTCGTTGTGGATGAAGGAAGTGATGGAACCGCCGTCGGCTGCGTAGATTTTTGCTTTTCCGTTGGACGCGCTCCAGTCAGTACGAGACCAGTCCACTTCAGGAGCTCCGTCTGTAAAGTAAGCATAAATATCCGGGCAGGATTCGCCTTCTACCTTGAGAGTGAGGCGGAAATAGGTGAGTACGGTTTCGCAGTCCTTAGCATCAACGGCTTCGGTGAGACCTTGCCAAGCAAGCATGACAGGCTTCTGTTCAGGGTATTCGCTGATGGTATCGGGGTCAGCCACGGTGATTCCGGAACTGCATGCCGTTGCAAAGAGGCTCATGGCCAAAAGTGTAGGAAGAAAAGCTTTCATGATTAGTGGGTTATTCTAGGCTGAGTATAGTACTTTTAATGTGGCTTTGGAAGCCAGTAATTTGAGTGCGGTGAGATGAGGTTCGCTGGTATTGCCCTCCAAAGATTCCAGAATGGGTTCTTTTTCAGCACCCTTTAAAAGCAGAATTGCGCAGGAGGCTTCTTCAAGGGCTTTTAGGGTAAGCGTGAGGCGTTGTGGGCTGGGATAACCCTTGGCGTGCGCGGTCATAGCGTAGAGCGGGGAATGAAAATCAGCATCGCCCTCGAAGAGCGAGGCAATGTGACCATCGGCACCGGCGCCTAAAATCAGGCAGTCCAGTAAAGGACGGCCTTCTTCGTGCAGAGCGGTGAGTTGACGATCCATTTCTTCTGCAGCGGATGCGTAGGGCAAAGAGGTGTCAAAACTAAGAACGTTATTGGGTGGAATGGGTGCACGTTTGAGTAGACATTTTCGTAGCATGCCGAGATTGCTTTCGGGGTGGTCGCTGGGCACGTAACGCTCGTCCAATTGAATGATTTTTATGCGATCCCAGGGCAAATCGGCACTCGCAAGTTTTTCGTAGAGCACTTTAGGTGTATTTCCACCGGCAAGACCAAGGCGGCACATTTTGTGTTTATGCAGAGCGTCGTGAATGCAGAGCAGCGTATCCTCCAAAGCCATGCTCCAAAACTCCTCTTCTGTTTCAAAATGAAGGATCCAAGGTTTAATCATTTGGGAAAGCGTTAAACCAGGTGAAGCCATCTTTTTTGAGCAAGTCGTCAGCGGCCTTGGGGCCCAGCGTGCCTGGGTTGTAGGAATGGAGTTCAGCACATTTTTTTGATTCTTTATCACACCAGTGTTGAGTCCGATCCATAATTTTCCACGCCGCAAAAATTTCTTCAAAGTTGAGGAAGAGGCCGCGTTTGCCGTCCACCACGTCGAGCAAAAGGCGCCCGTGTTCACCCAAGCAATCGCCGCTGCAATAAATGGG
>CAYHHJ010000029.1:0-8411 GCA_964356405.1 uncultured Candidatus Peribacteria bacterium
AAAGGGATACCGGATATTCGCATAGTGGTTCACAATTTGATTCCGGTTATGGCGATGCTTCGTTTGCCCACGCGGGAATCCGATGGAAAGGCGAACTTGCATCAAGGGGCGGTGGGTGTGGGCGTGGATATTGCCAAGGGAACCTGCACGCATGTGGTTTATAAGGGCAAACTGGTGGATGAGGTGCCGGGAGCCGGGCCTATTCGTGGTTTTGAAATTCCGTATTGGGATGAAATGCTGCTCATTGCGTCTCGTATTCAATTGGCCACCAATTTGGGTTACTGTGCCGTGGATTTATCCCTGGACCATCATGCGGGGCCAATGCTTCTGGAAATCAATGCGCGCGCCGGTTTGGGGGTACAAATAGCCAATTTAGCTCCACTTCGCCGACGTTTGGAGCGTATTCAAGGAGTGAAGGTGACTACGCCTGAAAAAGGGGTCCGCATTGCTCAGGAGCTCTTTGGCCATAAAGTACAAAAAGAAGAAAAGGAACTTCGTGAAGTGATTGGGGGTGACGAGGAAGTTAAGATCATTGCGCCCGGTGAAATGCGACACATTTGGGCGTCCATCAACCCCTTAGTGGAAAGCAGCATCATTGATCAAAAACTGGCTAAAGATTTGGACCTGGGTGAAAAATCGGAAACAGGACAACTCAAAATTAAATTTTCGCTCGCCAATAAACGTATTCAAACCCTGGTTTACACTGAGGATTTTTCCGGGAAAGACTTCGATATGATTGTGGGCAAACGAGATCTAGCGGGCTTTTTGATCGATCCGATGAAGGGAAAATCTAAGATTGTGAAATTGCCGGCTTTCACTAGTGAAGACGAAAGCGTTTTGCCTTTTTATGAATTGGATCAGCAGCTCACTGCGATTGATCGTAAACTGCAGCTGCTTTCCCATTTAAAGCCAAGTAATCTAAAAGAAGAGAAGGAGAAGTTTTTTAAGGACCCTACCCACAATCCACAGTTTAAATACAAGGATTTTTCTTTTGATGCTGCCGCGATTAAGCAGCAGCTTAAAAAAATGGCAGAGCGTTTTGACGGCTCGCCACTATCCCAATTGTTTCAGAAAAAGGCCGAAGAACATCATAAAAAGATTTTACTTTTGGAGGCACGAGGCGGGGATAATTTCGCGGAAAGGAGTCGAGAACTTTATGGAACTCCCAGTGAAAATCTACAAAAAAAAGCCAAGGAGAAACTATCGGGCAGGCCAAAAATTTTCTCAGAACCCGTTCGTTATTTCAACGTTCAGGAAGCCATTGTTGAGTTTGAACGAGTGTTTCAGGAATATGGCTTGCACCACTGGCGAATCAAAGTGAATCGCAACATGGTGAGTGCGTGCAGTGCCGGGAAGGAGTCTACGTTGTTTATTCGAGAGGGAATAAAATTCACCGACGAGCGACTTCGTATGGTGATTGCACACGAGATTGAGACTCATATTCTCACGGCTGAAAATGGAAAGCATCAGAACTACAGTTTGTTCAACCGTGGATTTGGCGGTTTCTTGGAGACTCAAGAGGGGCTGGCGGTATGGAACCAGGAACAGGTTTCAACCTTGGATACTGAGAAGAATTACCGCAGTGCCGAGCTGGTTTTTGTGGTTGAATTTGCTCGTAAACATGGCTTTGCAGAGACCTATGATTACTGTCTTAAATTGGATATGGATCCTGATCGGGCCCTCCAAACCACACTAAAAGTAAAACGTGGACTCAGCGACACTTCCAAGCCGGGCGCCTTCACCAAAGATGCCCTCTACTTTTCTGGTTACTTACAGATTCAAGACTTCGTGGCCAACGGAGGGAATCTTAAAGATCTTTACTACGGAAAATACAACCTTGACGACTTGCCGCTCATCAAAAAAATCCCAGATCTCAAGGAACCCATGATTTTGCCGCACTTTTTAAGTTAGGAACCGCTTCTAGCCTTTCCATTCGGTACTGAGATCCTTGGCGAGTGTTTTTTGACTGTGTTTCATTACAATCAGGGTCATGTCATCCAATTGTTCCTGACCTTCCATGAAGCGCCCCACATCGACTGCAATTTTTTCAAACAGGGTATCGGTGCTCACTTCGGCGCCCGCCTGTGCTTTTAGAAAAGCCTGCAAACGTTCGAGTGAATAAATCTCGCCCACAATATTTTTTGCCTCCACGATTCCGTCGGAATAGAGCACCACAAAGTCTTCTTCCTCCAAAATGATCTCATTTTCTTTTACGAATTTTTCTATGTCAGGAATCATTCCTACTGCCAATCCACCCGATTGAATTGCCTCCACTTCGCCTTTGCGTGTTTTAACGTGGATCACGTACTCGTGACCTGCACCGGCCCACTTGAGTTTATTCTCAGCTGCGACCCATTCCAACAAAACCATGGTCATGAACATGCTGGGTTTTAAGTGGGGTTTTATATAGTGATTGAGCTTCACTACCATGCCGCGGAGGGTTGGCTCCAATTCAATAAAAGTTTCCAGGAGCACGTCCACCATAATCATCACAATTCCGGCTGGAATACCATGCCCGGTGGAGTCACCTACATACATAATATTGCGATTGTCTTTTACGAAAAAATCAAAGGTATCTCCACCAATTTCAGAGGCAGGACGGGTTTTTGCGGTGATGCTGAGCCCGGGAATTTGTGGCGCGGTTTTTGGAATGAGCATGCGTTGAATATCTTGGGCACTGTCTAGTTCTTTTTGAATGCGTGCGTGGGTTTTTACTTCGCCGGAAATGTTTTCCAAATTCCGAGTCACTTCGTTGAAAAAATGCGCCAAGATCCCAATTTCATTGGTTTTAGAAGTGAGAATACGGCGGTAGGGTTTGCCGGTGAGAAGCGCCTTCATCTCACGGATGATTTTTCCAAGAGGACGGTGGAGTTTGATGTAGACCACGGCATAGGATGCCAGGATAAAGAAGCCAATCAGTATCAAATTGAGCTGCCACGCTTCGAGTGGAACGGTTTCTTCCAGCACCCAAGAAAGGCCATAAGAAAGGCCTCCAATCAACAGGAAGGAAAAGAACAGCGAAGCAAAGATGGAGCGGCGAAGGAACGACATCAGCCCCATTATAAGGAGTCTTTCTCTATTTAGGAATCTCAAATCACCTTTCTGGAATCCAAGGCCTTTTTAATGGCGTGCACTTCGTGATGGGCATGGATTTTTAAGTAGAATTGGTGGAGTAATATCAGTGTCTCATGAGGTATCTCACTCAGTTTCTTGCCTTTTTGAGTGGCGAGCAGTTCACTGATTTTTTCGGCAATTCTAAGGTGCAGCGCAGATTGCAGTAAGTCACCGAAACGCTTAGGAAACTTACCAAGCAGATTGAAGGTTCGGTTGAACCATTCGTGGGCCGGGTTGCTCAGGGCATCCACTAGAGTTGGAATGGTGCTCGGTTCTTCCATTTGTGCCAAGGCAAGTAGGGCGGTTTGTTTAACCTTTTCCGTACCCTGACTGAGATGGTTTTTCAGCTCCTTTTTAAAGAAGCTTTCTTTCACAATTCCACAGGCTTCAATGCCATGGCAGAGTACGGATTCCTTGGGGTTCGTGAGCATTTGGCTGAGGTGGTGGCGTAGTTCATTGCGGAGCGGCTTGAATTGCCACAGCGCAATCACGGCAGCGGCTTTTACTTCAGCGTCACGGCTGTTCAAATGTTCTTCCAAATAGAAACGCAGGTTCGAGTCGTGAAAGAGACGTAGCATGCGAATGAAAATGGCTTTTTGATGAGTTTCTATTTTTATAGTTTCCATCAAAAATTCAGTCAGGGTTTCGGGTGCAAGGCTGTAAAACACGTACACCAGTTCTTCGCGAATAGCTTCATTTTGCTCTTTAAGTAGCCTGTCTTTTAAACTTTCAATCACACGGTAACGGGTGAAGGACTGTTCCATGAGTGCCTTTTTTAGCTTATGGAATTGGCTGAGCGCTTGAGCGGCTGCGAGACGTAAATGCTCATTTTTGTGGCTAAGCATTTCAAGCACGCTAGAAATGGATTCGATGTCTTCTTGAATACCCAGGGTGTGCAAAATACCTTCCTTTAAAATCTCAGGTTCGTTCTCGCGTTTTAGGATCTTTTGGAGTGCAAAAGTGGTTTTTTCGTGACCCTTTTGAGCCAATATTTCGATGGCGTTCAATCGTGTAGGCAAATCGAGTTTGTGACTCAAATTTTGCTCAGACATTTGGGTGTATTTTCTCCCGAGTCCCCATACTGCGATAGTCATACTAAGGCTCATGGCGATGAGTATAAAATTGAGTGCCAAGGTTTGTGGTGGTCCCTTTAATGTGAATGCGACTAAAATCATTACCAAGGTGCCCAGTATGGCGCCCAGTGGTTTCATAACGCCCTGCATCCATTCTTTCATATCGGTGCGTATAGAATGTGGGATACTGTAGTAGGTTGAATCGTAAGAATTTTTGAATAAAATCCCGGTGAGTTCGTAGCTACCACGAGTCATGGAGGCGCTGAAGAAATTGAAGCGTAGTGTCATGAGTATAAGGTTGAGCATGGTCACGAGTGGGTGCAGGAGCATGCTCGAGGTAACGCCCAAATAGGTAATAATTCGACTCGCAAAAATGAGCTGCATAAAGAGTGCCGCGCTGTTGAAAATCAAGTGCAAGGTTCCTAACTTTTGTGCGATCAAATGTTGATATTCTTCCTCGGCAGTTTTTTCTTCCTCGGTGGCGAGTTGGACCTCGGTGCTTTCGTGTAGAACAATGGTGTCTTCTTCCTGTGAATAGACGTCTTGTTGGATGGCTTTGGTGTACTGAAACTCTAGTAGATTTATTATTCCCCAGTGAAGCACGACCACCAACATTAAGGTTTTTAAGAAAGGGATTTTTTTTATTTCGCTGAAACCTTCTTTTAGTTTTTTGTGATGGTGCTCTTCTGTTTCTTCCAAACGTGGTACTTGCATTGTTTTGGCATTAAACAGGAGCACGATTGGTAGAATCGCAAGTAAGAGTAGCACCCAGAAAAGAATGAACTTATACGTGGGTATATCGGCGGCAAATAGGCTTAAACAAAGTCCTCCCATAATACCTCCCACCGTTTCTGCGGATTCAACAATGGGGAAGGTGCGTTGACTCTCGAGCGGGCTGAAAAGCTCTTCATTGAATAAAGATACCAATATATTTAGCTGAGAAAGGAAAATGGATTCTGCTAAGAGGAAACAGACAAGGAACAGAATGGTGTTGCGTTCCAATAGGTAAATGGAAAGCAACAGCGCCACGGCAGAAGCAATGACAATGGAAGTGATGAGCATTTCGCGTCGAAAGCGGTGGACGAGTTTTTTGAAAACAAAGGCGCCGCCCATCATGAAAAGTGCGTTCATCAGGAATAAGCCTGGTAGAAGCTCAATACCTACACGGCTCAAAAACACGGCCAAAAGCACGCTTCCTCCAATGATGAAACCAATACGTGCCAAAAAGGTTAGGGCCCAGGCTATACAAATTCGCGGCCACTCCTGATTAGAGACGTTTAGAAGGCGGTTTAATTTTTCAGGTATCTGCATGAACTTGGTGAAATCTTTATATTATAACATAAATTAAGGTTTGGATCAAGAGTCTTTGATCTGAAAATTTGTGGATTTGCTACAATCAAGTTGAAGCAATATGAATATGAAATTTCGATCCTGGTCTGCGGTTGGTTTTGGGGCGATGCTCCTGGCGGTCTCATCGGTTCTGAGCCGGGTGCTCGGTGTATTGCGTGACTATGTTTTTTCTAAAATATTTGGAATTGGTGACCAAGGAGGTATTTTTGCTTTGGATGCGTATTACCTCGCTTTCCGCATTCCTGATTTGCTTTATACACTCCTGATTTTGGGGGCTTTGTCGTCCGCTTTTATTCCTTTGTACACACGCTTAAGCAAGCGTGACGAACACGAGGCCAACGAGTTTGCCAGCCATGCTCTCACGGCGGTGTTTTTTTTGATGCTCGTTATTGGTGGAGTGCTCGCTTTGCTCGCACCGTGGATCGTTCCGCTCTTGGCGCCTGGGTTCGATGCGACGACGCGTGATTTGGCCGTGGATTTGACTCGCATTCTTTTGTTCTCGCCTTTGTTTATGGGGCTCAGTGGAATTTTACAGGGGGTGGAGAATGTTCATAAACGGTTTTTGGGTCTGGCCCTCGCGCCGCTTTTTTACAACGGAAGTATTATTTTATCTGCGGTTTTATTTGGTCAGCAGTATGGAGTTTACGCTTTGGCCGTTGGGGTGGCGGTGGGGGCGCTTTTACATTTTTTGGTGCAGTTGCCGGGGGTGCTCGGCACGTCTTTCCGTTTTCATCCCGGCTTTCCTAAGTGGAGCAAAAACCTTAAGGAATTTTTTACTCTGGCTTTGCCGCGTATGTTTGGAATGTCTGCCTCGCAAGTTTGTCTTTTGGTGGATTTTGCGCTGGCGTCTGCACTCCCACTTGGGGCAGTTTCCGTTTATAGCTATGCGCTGAATCTTCAGGCTTTTCCGTATGGTGTGGTTGCCGTTTCCTTCTCGGTCGCTATTTTTTCTACCTTGGCTGAACTGGCCTTGAATAGAGACAAAACGGAGTTTGCACAGACTTTGAAAAATTCTTTTAGCACCATTTGGTTCTGGGCTTTCCCAGCGGTGGTGGGGTTGTTTTTACTTCGTGAGCCGCTTATTGAGCTCATTCTGAGAGGCGGTGCTTTTGATGCCGAGGCGGCTCTCATGACACAAAAAACCTTTGCCGTTCTTGTGTGGTCTGCCTTACCACTTAGTTTGGTTCCTCTGTGGTCTCGAGCGTTTTATGCGCTTTCCAAAACCAAAATTCCCGTTGTGGCGGCCGTTCAAACCATGGTGGTCAACGTGACCTTGAGCGTTTTATTTACACAAGTGTATGGTCTGGGAGTCTATGGCCTCGCGTGGGCGAATTTGATTGCCTCCAGTGTGAATGCGCTTTTACTTTTGATTTTCCTTTCACGTATTTTGGATATTTCCATAAGAAAAATAATCTCGGTTCGAATGCTCGCGCACAGTGCGATTGCAGCCTTCCTTATGGCGATTGTGATTATTAAATTTCCCACTCTTAATTACCCGCACGTATTCGTGCAGCTCTTAGTGCTTTCTGCCGTGGGTTTTGTGGTCTACTTGGCTCCTTTCAAATTCAAAGTCAGCCACAAATCCTGACCGAGCTGACGAGAGTTCTTTAAATGGAATTTTGTTGGAATCGTGCTGAAAGGCACCGCTTTTTCTCCGAGCAAAATGGGCGCTTGGAAGATTTGAATTTCATCCACAAGTCCGGCTTCTAAAAAGGACTCATAGACTTCGTGACCGCCTTCCACGAGCACGGAAAGGATTCCTTTTTCATAGAGCGTATCCATGAGTTCTTCCATGCTCAAGTCTTTGAGCATGAGTACATTTTCGTCACGGAAAATCTGGGCGGTCTTAGGGAGTTTTCGTTTACCTTCCAGAATGATGCGGAGTGGATCGCGACCTTCAATAAGCCTAACTCCTAGGTGAGGGTCGTCTGAAAGCACCGTACCGGCGCCCACTAAAATCGCTTGATGTTCACTGCGCATGACATGCACTTGTTTCTTTACTTGTGGGCCCGTGATGGCCGTTTCTTCACCCGCGTGGGCAGCTATTTTTCCGTCCAAACTGAGGGCTGCTTTGAGTGTTATGAAGGGTCGTTTCTTTTTATGAAAAGTATAGAATTCGCGGTTGAGTTCTTCTGCCTCTTCTTTGAGTAGCCCCGTTTCCACTTCAATGCCGGCTGCTTTGAGCGCCTTCACCCCTTTTCCGTTCACTTTGCTGGAAGGGTCGAGCGAGGCAATCACCACTTTGCTGATGCCGCTATCGATGATGGCATCCACGCACGGCGGTGTTTTGCCGTGGTGACAACAAGGTTCAAGAGTGACGTAAAGGGTTGCACCTTCTGCGGATTTGCTACAATTTTTCAAAGCCTCCACTTCGGCGTGGTCGGCGCCAAAAGCCGTGTGATAGCCTTCGCCAATTCGTTCGCCATTTTTAATAATCACTGCGCCCACCATGGGGTTTGGCAGTGTGGCACCGCGAGCTTTTTCAGCTAGACGCAGCGCTCTTCTCATTTCCCAAGCTGGATTGCTAGACGTGTTTGAGGAGGTGTCCAAGTTTATCTTTTTTAGTTTTTAAATATTTTTTAGCGAGCTTATGACCTTCCTTAAATTCCAGCGGAACTTGTTCGGTGACTTTGAGGCCGTGACCTTCTAGTCCCACAATTTTTTGAGGATTGTTGGTGAGCAAGCGAATGGTGTTGAGTCCCAAGTCCTTGAGCATTTGTGCGCCGATTCCGTAGTCACGGAGGTCGGGTTTGAAGCCGAGTTTTGCGTTGGCTTCCACGGTGTCGTAGCCTTCCTCTCTCTGAAGTTTGTAGGCTTTGAGTTTATTCACGAGTCCAATCCCGCGTCCTTCCTGACGCATGTACAAAATAACCC
>CAYHHJ010000030.1:0-5616 GCA_964356405.1 uncultured Candidatus Peribacteria bacterium
AAGTCCCTGCCGACGTTAAAACTTCCGTCGAAGGAAAATTAAAAGACCTCAAAGACGCCCTCGCAAACACCGAAAGCTCAGCTGAAGACTTGAAGGCTAAACACGAAGCTTTGGGCGAAGAAATTCAAAAGATTGGTGCTAGCATGTACCAACAACCCGGTGCCGGCGCTCCAGGAGCAGAAGGCGCTGAAGGATCTGCGACCGCAGACTCAGCCACCGAAGATCCAGACGTGAAAGTTTATGAAAAGAGTGAGAAACCTGAGGAAAAAACTGACGAATAATTTAATGACCCGTCACCTATGCCAGGACCAGAAGAATCACAAGTCGACAGTATAGAAGCACTCGAGTGCGATGATGAAACCAGCGCAGGAAACTTTCTTGCAGCCGTTAATGGTATACGTAGCGTACGTGATCAATTAACTGGATATGTAGACCCCGATGAGGAATTTCTCAATAAAGAAAATAGTCATTGACGAGAGATTGCTGTACAATCAAACAAGTATTCGGCAATAACCCCATCTCATGGTTCGGCTCTGCACGGTAAAGAAGAAGGACAACGGAAAATTCACTCTCGTATACATCGCAGTAGTGCAAGAGGAAGAAGGCGAAACCCCTGCCGTAAAGGAGCGTCACGAATCCATGGAGATCAGCAAGGAGGAGCTTAAAAAGCTTCGCACCTTCCCTTCTCGCCAATCTAAAGTTCCAACCCAACTCGCTCATTTGAGCGACGCCCAAGTAGAAAAATATTTCACCACTGCCGCTGCATGAAAATTCAACCCATCGAATACGCGCTCTTCTGCGACTACGCTTCCATGTCCATCGACGGAAAGCTCAACTTAGTCGGAATTTTTGAACGCATCATGTCCGAGCAAACGCCCGCTACACATCCACAAATGTTCGTGGTTTCAAAAATTCTGATTCCACAGGGCAAACACAGCATCACCTTCAGTCTCATGCAACAAGACAAAGTGCTCGCAAAATCCACCATCGAAAAAGAAATGGAAAAACCGCTCGGCTCTCACACCCACTTCTGGGGCATTCAAGGACTAAAAATCGAAAGCTGGGAACCTATTGAGCTGCAGATTCTGTTTGAGGGAAAGCAAGTGTTTGTGAAACGCCTGCCCGTGATTCAAGTAAAAAAGAAGCAACAGGATCAGAAGTAGACTCCTCGGGGCTGAGCTCATAATCAGAGAATAGTGTTGGAAATTCAGCTACGATTTTTTCAACGATTCCCCCTGGCCCCTCAACATTATAAGGCTCTGGAAAGTCCAAGTAGGTACAGCTATTTAAATGCTGACCGTCGTTGCCAGAGCCACTTCCCGTGTAATAATGATAAACCAAAACCCGTGCTGTAGCCTCCATACCAAAGGTTTGATCAATCTCATGCAAGAGCCTACTAAACATAAAATAAGGCTCTGGATTTTTAGCAGTCATCAAGTCCGCCAGACGCTGAATAAAACCCTACCTCTCTGCTCAAGAGCTGGTCTCTCCAACTCAAGGATTTTTTTATCTGGTGCCGTTCCTAGAATCTGTCTGCCAGGACTGGCAAACGCAAAGTCTGCAGCCAATGAACGTAGTCTTTCGGCATCAGCCAGAGCTCTCTGCTCTTTTGCAATCTCTTCTGCTGTTCGTGGAGGCGGTGAGTATTCCATAGGTATAAAATCCAATAACTTCTACAGGATACGTTACCTTCAGTCAAGACACAATTTCTGATTCAGTCAAACATTACGCGCAGTCAAAGGGCATACACTTGCCGTCGCTTTCTTTCCGCGCTATTCTGGCGTGGCTTTATTTTCCCCTTATGCTCGACCCTAAATATATCGTACAAAACCCCGAAGCCGTTCGCGAAGCGGCGCGCAAAAAGCATGTCAAATTTGATGTAGATGCCTTCATCGCACTCGATGAAAAACGCCGCAGCCTCCAAGCCGAATCCGACGCACTCCGAGCAGAAAAAAACAAAGCCTCTGAAGCTATTCAAAAACTCCAAGGCGAAGAAAAACAAGCCGCCATCGCAGAAATGCGCACGAAAGGTGATGCAGAAAAGACCACCAGCGAAGCGCTCACCCAAGTGGAAACCGAATGGAAAGCACTCCTCCTCCGCGCACCTGGAATGATTTCCCCAGACGCGCCCGAAGGCAAAGATGACACCGAAAACGTAGAAATGTACACCTGGGGTGAATTACCAAAATGGGATTTTGAAATCAAAGATCACATCGCGCTCGGCGAATCACTCGACATCATCGATATTGAACGTGGAGTAAAAATCGGCGGCAGTCGCAGCTACTTTTTAAAGAATGAGGGTATGCTGCTGGAGCTAGCTATTATGCAGTACACCCTCAACAAACTCGTAAACAAAGGTTTCACACCTTTCCTGCCACCGCTCATGGTGAACCGCGAGGCAATGGAAGCCACCGGATACTTTCCCGGCGGTGAAGAACAAGCGTACTTACTCGGTGTGCGAAATCCAGAAACCGGCGAAATGGAAAGTGACGAAAAATATTTAATTGGAACCAGCGAAGTGGCCGTGGCCTCTTACCACAGCGGCGAAATGCTGAAGGAAGAAGAGCTGCCAAAACTGCTCGCGGGTTATTCCAACTGCTTCCGCCGTGAAGCCGGAACCTACGGAAAAGACACCCGTGGACTCTACCGTATCCACCAATTCCAAAAAATCGAGCAAGTGGTTTTGTGCAAAAATGATATGGCAGAGAGCAAACGCATGCACGAGTTCCTCCTCAAAAACGCCGAAGAAGTTTTGCAAGATCTCAAACTTCCCTACCGCGTGGTTGCGGTGTGCAGCGGAGACATGGGCCAAGGGCAATACTACAAAAACGACATCGAAACCTGGATGCCTTCTCGTAAAAGTTACGGCGAAACGCACTCCTGTTCAACCTTCCTCGACTACCAAGCGCGCCGTCTCAACATCCGCTACAAAGATGCGGACGGAAAATCCCAATACGTGCACACTCTCAACAACACCTGCGTGGCCTCACCTCGCATCCTCATCCCCGTTTTGGAAATGTACCAAAATGCCGACGGGACCGTCACGATTCCAGAAGTGCTTCGGCCTTACATGGGTGGACGTACAAAGATTGGCTAAATGTGTATTTTATGGTATAATAAAGTTCTTCACAACGAACTATTCCATGAAAACCTTAGCCCCTTTTTTAGCTCTTGGTGCGGTCGCCTGTGCAGAAGTGGAGCTACCAACTATTCAAGAAAATCCAGCGGCAACTTGCGTGGGAACTTTGATGGATAATATCCGAGAGCAGTTTCCTGACGAAATTGAAGAGATGGTCCACAAGCCGGAGATTCATCCCTTGGTAGAAGTGAGCATGCAAAGAGATACTTTAAATGTTCCAGATGCCATCGACACCCTAATACCTGGGGACGTCGACTCTTTTGGATTCTCCAGCTACGATAGTACGACTGAAGGATATGTATCGGCTTTTTTATCAAACACCGATGGTCGTAAATACTACTACGATACCGAGGCTGGAACGGCTTGCAGTGATAACACTTTCGCCTACAATTTCTTTCAAGAGGGTTATCCAGAGGATACGCTTTTAATAAACGGCCAATGCACATGGACAGGCCTGGAAGCAGACGGAAATATCGGGACATGTCAGGGTATTATTTATAAAAATTGCCCTTACGAAGAGGGGAAAAGAAGTAATTATAACTGCAATGTTTTGTCGGGTTTTACAGATGCACCTGCAGACGTCCAAGCCATTGACTTTTCAAGTCAACAAGATTGATTTTACATCCACTTCACCTCCTCTCCTCCATTCAACTCCAAATACTCGTTGGTTTTGCTGAACGGCTTACTGCCAAAAAATCCGCTGTAGGCGGAAAACGGCGAAGGGTGCGCTGCGCGTAAAACCAAATGCTTTTCCCCATCAATCACGGCACCTTTTTCTTGCGCATACCTTCCCCACAAAATAAAAACCAAATGTTCTTTTTGCTCGGAGAGAACTTTTATCACCGCATCCGTAAACATTTCCCAACCCTTTTTTTGATGCGAACCCGCTTGATGCGCCAGCACCGTGAGAGTGGCATTCAAAAGCAAAACTCCTTGCCGTGCCCAGTCATCCAAGTTCCCATCCGTGCGCATTTCCCCGCCCACATCGTCTTTCATCTCTTTAAAAATATTTTGCAGCGAAGGCGGATTTTTTACCCCGTGATTCACAGAAAAACAGAGTCCATTCGCCTGACCATCGCCGTGATAAGGATCCTGACCTAGAATAACTACCTTCACTTTTTCAAATGGGCAGAGTTCAAAGGCACGGAAAATATTCGACGGCGCCGGATACACTTTTTTACCCGTGTATTCAGCTTTCACAAATTCCACGAGCTCTTTGAAATACGGTTTTTCAAATTCCTGCGCAAGGTGCTTCTTCCATGAATCGTGAATTTTGACGTCCATGTGTTGAGTTTAACAAAGGCCTTACCTTGAATGAAAGTGCAAAAAAGCATACAATAATAAGATTGAATAAAACAAAAATCAGAACTAATCTTGCGCACACATGAATGATAGACAAAATAACCAAAGAGAGCCCACTACAACAATAACTGTAAATAGAGTCCTTGTAGATGATTTTGTAAACACGGTAAAGAAAGATCAGGCTAGACACGGAACGCGTGAGAACAAACCCAAACTCTTTCTAGAGTCCTTTAGGGTACTTCTCGAAGAACACGGCCTAGAACCTTCAGATAAACCCAAATTTGCGAGTTTTTGGGAAAAAGTCGGGCAGCTCGCCACAAGATACCACCAACCCTATCCAGAAGGTTTTGGAGCGGTGGATGAGATGGTCGCCAAAACTCAATTGGACAAAAAAATCGCTCAGCTCGTTAAAGAATACTACCACCTGTTTTGCCTTAACGACGAAATAGAACCTACCCTAGACACCACCGTTAAAGGATTACGAGCACATTACGAAAACGCGGAGATGCACGGCATCTAGTCCATTAAGCCAAATAACCGCCCACTTGCAAATCCCAGAGGCGCTTGTAAAGACCGTCCTTCTTTTTAAGCAAATCTTTGTGCCCACCCTCTTCCACGATGCGGCCTTTTTCGAGCACAATGATTCGATCCATATCCACAATGGTAGACAGGCGGTGCGCAATAACAAACACGGTTTTTCCTTTCATCAGAACCTTCATCGCATCTTTAATAAGTTTCTCCGATTCGCTATCCAAGCTCGACGTGGCTTCGTCCAAAATAAGTATTTTTGTGTCAGCTAAAATGGCACGCGCAATCGCCACACGCTGACGTTCTCCGCCGGAAAGTTTCACTCCACGCTCCCCCACCAAGGTTTTATAACCAAGTGGAAATTTAGAAATAAATTCGTGACAGTGCGCCATTTTTGCAGCACGAAAAACTTCAGCATCGGTGGCATTTAATTTTCCATAACGAATATTTTCCATGAGCGTTCGATGGAACAAAATAGGGTCTTGCGGCACGAGTGCAATCGTCGCGCGCAGGCTATCCTGCGTTACTTTGGAAATGTCCTGACCCTCTATTAAGATTTGCCCTTTATCCACGTCAAACAAACGCAGCAACAATTTTACAATCGTAGTTTTTCCTCCTCCCGAAGGCCCAATCAAAGCCACTCGCTC
>CAYHHJ010000030.1:5716-8388 GCA_964356405.1 uncultured Candidatus Peribacteria bacterium
AAAATAAAATATCCAACCGAAAGCGTACCCGCTTCCCACATCCCAATGGCCAAATAAAGCACCAAAAAGTTGAGTCCCACCATAAATAAAACCTGCACGCTTTCCACATGATTGCTAAAGAACCACGATGCCCGCGTCTTAGAAGACCAGTCCTCCGTCACCTTTCCAAATTGCTCTTTTTCAAACGGCAAACGCGCAAACAATTTAATGGTGCTGTTGTTGGTTACCGTGTCTGCAAGCGCGCCCGTCACCCGCGTGTCCGCCAATGATTTAGGCAAGTCATAGCGAGCCATTTTATAGTTTCCAATTTTCAAATGCAGTCCCATAAAAATCGCCACCCACGCCAAAACTATCCAACCCAGCGTCGCATCGATGCTAAAGAAAACCACAATCGCAATACTGATGCGCACCGCCAAAGTAGTGAAGTCATAATAAAGACGATCCAAAATATCTTCGAAGCTGCGCGCCATACGATTCGCCCGCTTCACCAGCGAGCCCACAAATTGATTACTGAAAAAGTTGAAAGAATGTTTGTGCAGATATTCAAAGCAATCATCGGCAATTTCCTTCATGCCCGTGGCATCAAAAGACGACATGCAGTAAAAAGACGTGCGCCAAAAGGCAAACTCCACCAAAGACACCGCCGTCATGCTCATAAGAATGGGCACTAGCTTTTCCGTTTCACCCGCCGTCAGCGCATCCGCAAAATCCTTAAAGAAGAAGGGCAAAATCATAGTTCCGGAGGCTCCCCCAATCGCCCCGATTAGGCCAACCAAAGCCAAAACCCAATGCCGCCGCATGTATTTTGCATAAAATCGTAAGGTGAGCTTGGTTGTTTGTTTCATTCGTAACGGATGTGAGGTTCTCATTTAAAAACAAAAACTGACCTATGTCAAACAATGTCGATTGCAGGTTGTCTACTTTTCAAGTTGACATTAGATCATTTTTGAATAAAATAGCAGTCGACATCGCTCTCGAATTACAGATTTAGTTGCGCAAGAGAGCAAAGCACGATAGTCGGGTTCCCCTAGCGGAATCCGTCTAGTTTCGTTTTTTACATCTTTAATCCGACTCAGCCCCATGGCTAAAACCGCAACGAAGTCAAAGTCCTCTAAGTCCGCGGAAAAGCAGGAGGTGCGTTCTTCAAGCAGGCCACTCGAACGGAAATACTTTGTAGATCTTCACGGAAAGGCAGAAATGCCCAACCTTATTGAGATACAAACGGAGTCCTACGAATGGTTCTTGAACGAAGGTATCCGCGAACTTCTCGAAGAAATCACTCCTATCACGGACTTTTCTGGAAAGAAGCTCGAACTGCACTTCCTCGACCACTCTCTAGGTGAATGCAAATATTCCCCTGAGCAGTGCCGAACGAAGAACCTTTCTTACGAAGCACCTTTAAAGGTGCACGTACAGCTTATTAATAAGGAAAGCGGAGAAATCAAGGAACAGGACGTGTTCTTGGGACCTATTCCTCTTATGACCCGCGATGGATCCTTCCTCGTAAATGGAATCGAACGTGTAGTGGTTTCCCAAATCGTACGTTCCCCTGGAGTATTTTTCTCCAAGAACGCAGCGGCTGCCGGAATGCACAACGCTAAGATCATTCCAAAGCGTGGAGCCTGGCTCGAAATTGAAACCGACAAAAAGGGTGTTATCACCGTGAAGATCGACCGAAAACGTAAGATCTACATCACTTCTATGCTCCGTGTGTTCGGTTTCGATACCGACAAGAAGATCATGGATCTCTTTAAGGATGTGATCAACGATCCAATCCGAGACTTCATTCTTATGACGCTCGAGAAAGATCCAGCTAAGACCACCGACGAAGCCTACAAAGCAATCTACAAAAAGATCCGCCCAGGTGATCTCGCGACTCCAGAAAACGCTAAGGCGCTCATCGAATCCCTCTTCTTCGACTACAAAAAGTACGACATGGGTTCTGTTGCTCGTTACAAGATCAACCGACGTTTCGACCTCAAGACTCCAAATGAACGTAAATTCCACACTTTCCAAGTGGACGATTTTATTCTCATCTTGAAGCACCTCATCCGTCTCAATAATAAGGAAGCGGCTCCCGATGACATCGATCACCTTTCAAACCGACGTATCCGTCCGGTTGGAGAATTGGTGCAAAACAAATTCCGTGTAGGTCTCCTTCGAACCGAACGTATCGCTAAGGATCGTATGACCGTTATGGATCTCGACACCGTGACTCCTACTCAGCTGATCAACTCACGTCCAATCACCGCGGCTCTCCGCGAATTCTACGCGAGCTCACAGCTTTCTCAGTTCATGGATCAAACCAACCCACTTTCAGAATTGGAGCACAAGCGCCGTCTGTCAGCCATGGGGCCTGGAGGACTTTCACGTGAACGTGCGTCGTTTGACGTTCGTGACGTGCATCCATCCCACTACGGACGTATCTGTCCTATTGCTACTCCTGAAGGACCAAATATTGGACTCGTGGTTCACTTGGCTTCTTACGCTAAGATCAACAAATATGGATTCATCGAAACTCCTCTCCGTGAAGTGATGCACACCGTTAAGAACGATGGTTCTGCGGCTATTGGCCACACCCTCGCTGAAGGAGTTGCTGGAGTTAAGAAAGGAACCGTGATGACCGAAAAAGACGCGAAAGCCATCGCAAAAGAGAAGGATATGAAAGAAGG
>CAYHHJ010000031.1:0-8305 GCA_964356405.1 uncultured Candidatus Peribacteria bacterium
GTAGTAGACCTCGCACTTTGTGTTCGAAACGGAGATCACTACATTTTACCTGAAGAGCTGCAGGCCGTGCTCCGTCCAGGAACTATGGTTAAGACCAGATTAGGTGAACTCTTTGTTACCGGAGCAGGGCTTAGACCTGTAGACCGCGTAGCGGAGGATATTCGAAATGGTGCTATACCATCCATTGGAATGAGAGATATCCATCCAGTAATCAAACAAGCGGGAATAGATTTTGAGAATAGATTGAAAGGAGCGAGCAAGTCAAAGGAACCCGCCTTCTTGCCTACCGCACGTCGTGGGAACCGAGGATGGTAAATCGACGAGGCAACTTGGTTGAAATGCGCTGAGATTCAGGTACAATCTCATCACTTTATGTTCACGAGCATTTTACTAGGTCTGTTGGGAGTTGGAATCGGTGGCTCTGCCGCTTGGTTTTTGCTGAAGCCGGCTGAAGGCCTGAACCCCGCGGATGCCGCTCGCCGGGTGAAAGATGCCGAAGAGGAAGCAAAACGGATTCACCAGGAAAACAAAGACCGCATTGAGTCCATGCAAAAAGCCTTGGAATCCGAGGAAAACAGCATGGAAGAAAGTTTTGAAAAATCTGAAAAACTTATCGAGCAAAAGGAAGATATTTTGAAACGTCGTGAAGAGCGCAACAAGGTCACTCAAGAACAAGTGGAGCAACTGCGCGCCGACCTCAAAAAACTCGCCGAAGATGAAACTCGCGTCACGCAAGAAACCATCACCGAGCTTAGCAAACGCGGCAAACTCACACCGGAGCAAGCGCTCGAAGAAGCTCGTGCCAACCTAGATACGCTCATTCAAACCAATTCAGAAGCCCGCAACAAACAAGCCATAGAAGAACTCGAAGAAGATGCACAGCGCCACGCCAAGTCCATTTTGCAGGTGGTGATTCAACGTCTCGGGGTAGCTAGCTCTGTGGACAAAAACAACACTTCTGTGACGGTGAAAGAGGATAAATTCAAAGGACTGCTTGTAGGAAAAAATGGAACCAATGTTCAGTATTTTGAAAGCCTGCTTCCCGTTTCCATCATCTTCAATTTGGGCGACGCCGAAACCATCCACGTGGGTGGCGTAAACCTGATTCGCCGCAATATCGCCAAGCGCGCCATCGAAAAAATGCAAACCTGGGTTAAGAAAAAAGGCAGCCTCGACCACGAAATGATCAAGCAAGCGGTGGACGAAGCCGACAAAGAAATCATGGAACTCTGCGACCGTAAAGGTGCCGAGTCGCTAAAACTCCTCGGACTCGACCCCAAGGCAACCCCCGCTGAACTCGTGAACTACGTGGGACGGCTCTACCTCCGAACGAGTTACGGACAAAACGTAACCGGTCACTCCAACGAAATGGCCTTCGCGGCGCGCATGATCGCAGACGCTATTGGGACTGATTCCAGTATCGCAATGCAAGCCGCCTTCTACCATGATATTGGTAAGGCCATCGACCACGATGTGGGCGGCGCACACGACGATCTCTCCAAGGAAATCCTAGAACGCTTCAACTACGATCCTCGCATTGTGCACGCGGCTTTTGCCCACCACGATAAGGTTCCCTGCGTATCGCCGGAAGACTTTATTGTTAAAGCAGTGGACGCCCTTTCCGGAGGCCGCCCCGGAGCTCGTCAGGAATCCGTAAACAACTATTTCGAAAGAATTCAGAAGCTGGAAGAGGCCGTACTCTCCTTCAGCGGCGTGCAGAAAGTATTCGCCATTTCAGCCGGCCGAGAGCTGCGCGTAAGTGTGGATCGTGACCGCATCACCGACGCGGCCATGCAGAAACTGGCCGACGACATGGCAGACAAAATCGAGGCGGAGATTGCATTTCCAGGTGTAATTAAGGTAAACTTGATCCGCGTGACCAAGTCTGTGGACTACGCCCGCGAACTCCACAAACCAAATGCTCGTAAATAACTCATCAACTTATGTCAGAAGATAAAAAAAAGTCCGCAATGGACAACGTGATAATGGGAGCCATTATTGGTACTGCCATTGGATCCGCGATTGGGATGGGATTCGCTCCTAAAAAAGGAAGTGATACTCGAGAACTGGCTAAAGAAACGGGAAGTGGACTCTTCAAAGTCGCAAAAAAACTCGTGAAGCGTTTCTTCAAAAAAGCAAAAAAAACTTCAACCGAAGACATGAAGGCGATTCCTAATGAAATGGAAATCCTTCCTCCAAGCGGGCCAAAAGGGCCTGCAAACATAAATCATGAATAAAACTCAGCGGAATATTTTAATCGGTGGCTTGCTTGTGGTAGCTACACTTTCTTTAGTAGCTGCCGTTTACTCTATTGTTAAACAACCGGAATCCGTCTTTGTGCAGCGCATGAGCCTGCCTCAAGTGGAGTTCACGCAGACCACTTTTGATGAAGCCGCCCTATTCTTGCAAGTTCAAGAAGACGCCTTTTTGCTCAAGGAAGTGGAGCTCACGTCCGAGCGTGGGAATCTAAAAACTTCCCTGCTAAACTTGGGTGCCACCACCAATAGTGTGGATGCAGTTCAGTATCTGCTCAATTTCAATGAAGACGCCACGATGTGGGACAAGCTCAACGTGTACCTATTTGGAAAAACTCTGAGCACCGACATTTCCGTGGACAGCGAGAAACTGAAAACGGCTTTTGCCGAGACCGGCATTGAGCAAGGAGTGAAGAACGCTGAATTCACCTATGACGGCACCGTTAAAATAGACGAAGGTCAGACCGGCTACGGCGTGGACACCGAAGCACTGGCCACCCAAATCCAAGCTTATTGGGAAAACGATTTCACCGTGCCTGAAGGCGACGAGCTTCCCCTTCGCATACGTGAAGCGGACATCACTCCGGCGGTCCTCGAGCCCCTCTTGAGCCAAGTGGAAGCGGTGGCTGGCCGCACGCTCACTCTACGCGATGAATTTGGAAACACGTGGGATCTGCCTATGGCCGACCATGTGAATTGGATCATACCCAATACCAGCGCTGAACTTTCTGGCACTGGCAACGAGTGGGCGTTTGATAAAGATAAATTCATCACCTATGTTGAAATCGACTTAGTGCCGGAAGTGGAGACTGTGCCCATGCCCGCTATCATTACCGAAAATGAAGACGGAACTTATGAATTCCACGGCTCCGCTCGTTTTGGGAAAGAAATTCTAAAGGAAGATCTCGGACTTTCCATTTTCAATGCACTTTTGGCAGAACCAAGTGAAGCCGCTTTGGACATACCTGTGAATCAAATCGAACCGATGGTCACCGTGCCGGATTCACTCCGTGAACGCGGTATCACGGAACTCGTGGGCGTCGGTTATTCCACGTACAAAACCTCTCCCACAAACCGAATCGCAAATGTGAACCATGGCTTTGAACACTTCAACGGAATGATTGTTGAGCAAGGCACTGAATTTTCTTTCACGGATTTAATGGGGCCTATCGACGCCGCACACGGCTGGCTCCCCGAACTCGTGATTAAGGGTGACGAAACCATCCCCGAATATGGCGGAGGAATGTGCCAAGTTTCATCCACCATGTTCCGCGCGGCGCTCTACAGCGGTCTACCCATTACGCAGCGTAAAAACCATTCCTACGCGGTTTCTTACTACGCCTACCCTTACGGTTATGGTCTGGACGCCACCGTGTACGACCCGAACCCCAATCTCAAATTCATGAACGACACGGCCGGAGACCTGCTGATCCAGGGCTACACCGACGGCTTCGACGCGTACTTCGTTTTCTACGGAACCTACGACGGCCGCACCGTGAAAATGGAAGGCCCTTATTCCTACGATTACGTGAACCCACCCACTGCCGAAACCGAATACACCACGTCACTCGCCGCAGGCGTACGCCAGTTGGAAGAATACGGACATACCGGATTTAAGGTAGACTGGTATCGCACCATCTTCTTTGCGGACGGCACTCAGAGCGAACGCGAAAACATTCACAGCGAATACGAGGCCCGCCCGGCCAAATACAGCGAGGGTGTTGCGGAGGCCACCGAAGTTCCCGTGGAAGACTAAACCTGCCCCGCTTTCTTTTGCAAAAGCTTTAGACGTTTTTTCACTTCTTCATTGTAAGGGTCAATTTCCAAGATGCCTTCCAGTGTATCTATGGATTCTTCCAAACGCACCAAGCGTTCGTAGTAGTCGGCCAGGATCAATTTAAGGTCCAGGTCTTTTGGCTTACGGCGTGATGCGCGTTCAAAGTAATGCAGGGCTTTGTCGTCCTCGCCCAATTCGTAATACACCTGTCCCAGGCTCTGCAAACGCTCGCCGCGCTTGTCGTCCAAGGCAATGGCGTTTTCGTAAGCCTCGGCTGCTTCCACCAGACGTTGTTGTTGATACAGCGCGGCGCCCAAATTGCTGAAATACACAGGATCCTGTTTTAAGTTCACGAGCTTGGAAAAATACAATTCCGCCTGTGGAAAGTCGCCCTGCTTCAGGTAAGAAAGCCCCAATTTGTGATGCGCCTCCAAATGGTCAGGCTCTGCAGCAATCACGGCCAAAAGCAGAGGCAGCGCTTCGTCAAATTCATTGCGGCTTAAGTGGGTGTCGGCCTTCAAAAAAGTCTTGCGCACGGTTCCTAAAAGTTCAGTAGGCTCTTCCAGGAGTTCTTGCTGAAGAGGAGCAGACAGTGACTCAGCGACTTCCTCTTCCAGAGCTTCTTCAGCCATTTCCTCCACCAGCGTTTCCTGAAACATCAAATCCTTACGCGTCATTTTTAGACGGCGCACAAAAAGCATAAGGAATCCAAGTGCTGAAGCAATGAGTAGTATCCAAGGGAACATAATTTATGGTGCAAAAGTGAGTAAAAGATTTTCCAGTACCAGTTTAGAATTCACATTCTGTTTCAGGAGCCTTGTGGCCACTTCAACCCGTTCCATCAACTGCCATGTTCTCGTACGGCGGAGAAGTATGTCAAGCATTTCCCCCCGTAGTTCGCTGCCCTCATACTTGCGCACCAGATCAAAAACACCGGCAGTCTGTGGGTTTTCCAGAAATTTCAAAACATCCTGCAGCACGGTTTGGTGCGCGGTTAAATAGTCCGGTTCGTCGAGCAAGCGGCGCAGTTTGCCGGGCCGACCCATGGCAAAAAATAGCAGTTGTTCTTCAAAAACGTGTCCGTCTATCATCGGTTTAAGTTCGCTTTCGGGAACCGTTTGAAAGTACGTCACGCTGCAACGGGAACGGATGGTGGGCAATACATCATCCTCGGTATTCGCCGTCAAAAAGAAAATAACATCCTCGCCCGGTTCCTCCAAAGTTTTTAGCAGCGCATTCGCAGCTTCCACTTTCATCCGCCCAATGTTTTCGAGTACAAAAATAAGGTACGGGTACGCATGGCTTTGGCTGGCCCGCTCTACAATACTGCGCACCTCTTCAATGGAAAGTCCCTCGCCCACGTCCAAAAACAAAAGCGTATCGGCATTGGCGCCTTCCATGATTTGCTTTTTCAAAATCACCTGCTCGTCGGCGCCTTGCAGGCCCACGCTCAGCAGCGTCGCGATCTTGGTTTTGCCAATGTGCTCCGGTCCAATAAATAGGTTGGCATGCGAAAGCTGGCCGGTCGCCGCGCGCGCTTTCAAATCTGCAAAAGTACTTGAGTGTCCAAAAAACATTTACATGTGGGTCAGCCAATAAGGTTCTTGCCGCACCAAAAGGTGCCGCGCCTCCGCCGGGTCTTTCATACACAACTTAACCAGGTGTTCCATCCGCACGCCGCTCTGCGATCCTTTAGCCAGTACAATATCGTGCCGTTCCAAAATATTGCTCAAAAATTGCCCCGCTTCTTTAGACGTTTTAAAGGTATGAATCATAGAGGCAGACAGCCCGCCACGTTGGGCTCCCTCCGCCAATTCCTTGGCTCGGTCGCCCACAGCCAGCAGCATATCCGCATGCTCGGCCGCAATTTTTCCAATCTTAATGTGTTCGCTTTCGCTGAGTCCGCCCAGCTCATTCATGGTTCCCAGCGCCGCAATCTTGCGGCCGTGGAATAGACTCAAAATCTCCAGCGCCGCTGCCGTGGTATCCGGCGAAGCGTTGTAAGAACTGTCTATAAGCAGCGCGCCGTTCTTCCCCTCAATTCGGTTCATGCGCCCCGGCGGCAAACGGTATTCTCTCAGTGCCGCATCAATGGTTTTCCACGGTATGCCTTGAATGAATCCCACCGCAATTGCGGAGAGCACCATGGTCACGTGCTGCTTACCCATCACATGCGGCAAGACCACCGGCATTTCCTTGTCTTCGTAGTGCAAAGTGAACTTCAGCCCCTCCAAATCCATGCGCACATCTACGGCCCGCAAATCGCTTCCCTCCTCGGTTCCAATGCTCACGGTGCGCGCGGGCAAATGCCCTTCCAGCTGTTTCACAAACGCATCGTCGTGGTTCAAAACCACCCAGCCATCTTTAGAAACCGCCGCACACGCCTTAGATTTTTCACTGAAAATTGCCTGTCGATTGGGGAAATGGCCCTCGCCCAAATGCACATTTTTCACGTTCAAAAACACCATAATATCCGGCTTCACCACTTCCAAAATCTGGCTCATTTCACCTGGGCAATCAATTCCCATCTCCAGCACCAAAATCTCGTATTTTGCCGGTTTCTTAAAGGCATCTGCAAAAGCTTGAAGCAAAATCTTTCCCCAGGCAAAGGCAGACGAGTACCCTCCTTTCAAGTCTAAAATAGTCAAAACCGTCCCAAACTGTGAGTTCATATTCTTCTCGCTCTTTTTGGTCTCAAAACGTCGGCTCAGCACCTCATAAATCACCTCTTTGGCACTGGTTTTCCCTGCACTTCCCGTGATTCCCACAATGGTCGGCTTAATTTTCGCCAACTTCCGTCGCGCAAAAAACTGCAGCATTTTGAGTATCCAATCTCGAAGCAGGGCTTTCATAAGAGTTTAAGGGGAAATTCAGTATACCAAAAAGCCTTCCAGGAAACAAAGCCCTCTCGCCCACTAGACAAGTCGCCAAAAATAGGGCATAATTCGCTCTCTTTTAAACAAACTATGCGCGTTCCCGACTCCATCAAGGCTCTTCCCATCCTCCTCGCTGCTTGTGGCGACCCTAAAGAACATGACACCGACTGGGCAGAGGATAGCGCACCTCCTCCTGTACAATTTGCCACCGCACCTTGCGACGACTTGTACGCAACTTTAAGTGTTCCCACCGGGTCTACTGATGTAGCGGCTCACTGTTTTGAGTTTACGACTACAGTGGAAGCAACCTTACAAAAGATGTTTCTTTCAGATCTCTATGCGAATGGAATGGTAGATGGTAGAGCCGGACAGATGGCAGACGATGAAGGATTCTCCGTATTCGATCCGGTAGAGACAAATTTTTCTGGTGAACTTCGTTTTGAAGGCGGCACCTATGTCCTCCCCGCAAACAGCACCACTAGTGTGTGGCTTTACCTAGACGTTGGAGAGGATGAAGGAAATTATCAAGCAGCTTTAGAGGGCCCGGATAACATTGTCACTGAGCCTGCCGGACTTCAACCGGGTGGCACCTTCCCCCATGTAGGAACAGACCTCACCATTCAATAAATGCCAGAGTCACAAGGAGTTTTCGAGCCACTCTCCTCTGAGGGCAAAGCGATTGGCCTCAGTAACTTCTTAAATACATTAGATAGGTTTTTAGCGAATCCAAGGCCTTCAAAAGTTGAACTGCCCATAATTCACCGTATTGCGACCAGTGGAGCGGATCACGGCCCGCTACCTCCTGAGGTGAGACAACATGCTATGGAAGTGATGCTCGCTGAGGAACTCTGTGCATCAAGAGGTGAGTTTCATAACATGATTGCTAGCGTTAGGAGTAATGGATTCTCGAGCAAAAAGGGATCTTTGGACGTTCACTATAAAGACGAGAGGAAGATCATAGATTATCGCACGACTGTATTAAGAAGAGGGCATATCCGTCAGAATGGAGTAATTCAAGTTAACAAGGGGCCTGAGAAAGCCTCATTCGCCTCGCATGTTAAGCCTTATATCACGGGCGACTTGCGAGAATCTTATATCGGACTCAGCACTAACTTGGATCTTATTTTTAACGACCTGTGCGATGCCGCAGATGCTCACATGGCCGCTGCAGAAACATTGGAGGAAAAGTTGAAAGCCATAACCTTTATGCAATTATGGGGTTCTTCGGTGGTTCATCCTTTTTTTGATGGCAATGGAAGAACCTTTGGCGCGAAATTGCTTTTAGACCTCAACCGAATGGGTTTACCTGCAAAAACAATACCTGGATTACCAGAACTTGCCGACCTAAGGCCTGAAGTAAAAGAGAACATGTTTGCTTCGGTAGGGCCTTACTTCAC
>CAYHHJ010000032.1:0-8097 GCA_964356405.1 uncultured Candidatus Peribacteria bacterium
AAATTCACTTTGGAAAACCTTGCCGCCATGGCCAAAAACCACTCCAAGCGTTTACGCGGATCCGACGGGCTGATCATAACGAAAAACGGAGTTTTTTGAAGTTTTTTACCCAAACTTGGCTCCATAGCCTTTGCCAAAGTCACCCCTTCGTAGGTCACCTCTTTGGGCAAATGCGTCTTCACGGCGCCAGCTACCGTAAACGTGGGCACTACCACTCCACTACAAAGTTTGAGCAGTCGCCGCAGCGGAAAAATGCGGTGCCACAGCCGACTCTTGAGTGACAAAGTCGACGCATAAAGCTCCGGCACTTTATCGTGAATGGTCATCACCACCGGAATAGCTGTTTTATAAAACGGCCGTCGGTCCGGAATCCAAATTAAATCAGGCTGCTCTAAAAAATACCCGTCTGGCAAAGCCGGAAACCCCAGCAACGCACGCGCATGAAACCGCGTATTCGAAAGCGCCACGTGCCTCACACTTGGAAACAGTTCATGAATCCGCTCGCAGCGCGTGCGCGCCTGATAATACAAATCCAATTCCACGTCGTCGCGCTTCAAAAATTCCCGCACCACAGCTTTGGTGTATTGAGTGACTCCGCTTTCAAACGGTTCCAGCAGCGGCCTAAGATCGACGGCGAGTCTGAGCATATTCGTAGGCTAACAAAAGAACCCCGCTGAGCACCAGTGCAAGCAAAACAGGGCCGGCCATAGGCAACTTAGTCGCGTAGCCAATTTCATAAGAAAGATTTTTTACGGCAAGCACATAACCCTGATGCGTCACCGCGTTGTACTCAGCCAATTGATGCTCCAAAACGCGCAAGAACGCCTCCCCCGCAAGCACGTTATCCTGTGCAATGTTCTCGTGCACCTGAGTGATTTCAAACAGTAGATTCTGTTTTTCCTGTCGTTGACCCGTAAGTGTATGCCACGCTCCTGCTTCCTCTAAAAAGTCGTGTCGAAAACTAGGTTCCAGCGTCCACCCGAGTAGCACATCTGAAAAATGCTCCGAAGCCCTTTGCAGCTCATAAGAAGAGGTCTCGTTAACTCGCTGAGTTTGGTCAATTCCCACCGTCACAAAAACTAAAACCTTATTTCGTGGCTCAAAATCTTTCCAGTAAAGATATGAACTCACGGCAGATACAACAAAAACCACGAGCAGAATCCAAAGATAAAGTTTGCGAAATTTCATGGTCGCAAGTTACCATAAGCAATATGAGACTAACAATCGATTTCACCGAAAAACCAGTTTTCTCACCTGAATATTTAGATTTACTTAAAAAATTTGATTTACCTCCGCACGGCTTAACGGCGAAACAAATTCGTTTTCTCCATTATTCCTTCCGTAACGAGATCAATGTATTTTTCAGAAAGTGCGATCTTTCAGGAGAGACCATTATGAGTCAGTTTCCACCTAGCTCTCCGTTCAAAGTTTTTAAACACGACTTATGGTGGTCCCGAGACTTTGAAGTACCTGAAGCAGAGTACAATCCAGAAGAATCCTTTTTCGTTCAATTTCGCAGGCTTCAACTACAAGTACCTCGCATGAGCGTGGCTTGTGACAGTACAATTGAAAATTCACCTTATGTGAATTGTGTGAATCACTGCAAAGACTGTCATATGATTTTTGCCTCTGGTAGTGACGAAGACTGCTTCTATAGCATAAATCTTGAACGATCACAGTCCACCATGAATGCGAGCATTGCTCACGAATGTAATTTATGTCACGAAATCACGAGCTGTAGAACTTGTTACAACTTAGATTTTAGCGCTTATTGTATAGAGTGCTCCGACAGTCGTTTTTTATATGACTGCAGGCGATGCAGAAACTGCTTCTTGTGCGTAGGTTTAATCGGTAAGGAGTATTGCATCTTAAACAAACAATATTCAAAAGAAGATTACGAACAAGAAATTAAGAAATATGAATTTCTGACACATGAATCCATCGATACAGCTTATAAACAACTCGAGGTTTTGAAGATGGAATACCTCCATAAATATGCAAATATTATTGGTTCTGAAAACTGTACGGGCAACGACATAAGTTTTTCACAGAATTGTTTAAATTCTTACATTATTGAATACAGTAAAGACTGCATCAATGGAACAAGCCTTCGCCATTGCAATGACTGTTTAGACTTTGATCTTTGGGGTGACCCTGGTGAACTTTGCTACAACAGCATGAGCTGTGGCTATGGAGCTTACTATCTTCGTATGTGTTTTGACTGTTGGAATAATTGTCGATTCCTCACCTATTGTGACAGTTGCCCCGGCTCGGAAGAATGTTTTGGCAGTATCGGTTTAAAACGTAGGAAGTATTGTATTTTAAATAAGCAGTACTCTAAAGAAGAGTATGAAAAGAAAGTAGCTGAGATTATGAGCGACATGAAAAACAGTGGAGAATGGGGAAAGTTTTTTCCGCCTTTTTGTAGCCCCTATGCTTTGAATAATTCCATGGCCAACGAGTACTTTGAAGTGAATAAAAACCTGGCAGAACAACTCGGTTACGAGTGGATGGATAAATCCTCAGAGAGTAAGTATGACCCCGCTTTGGTATATTCAGGCACTAAAATGACCGCAGGGCTTGATTATAAAGATCTGAAGGGCAAGGTTTTTCTCTGTGTGAAGAGCGGACTCCCTTTTAATATTCAGGCTAAAGAATTGGAACTACTTCAACGAAAAAAACTGCCCTTGCCCAACAAACATTGGCGGATCCGTTTTGAAGAAAGAGACCAAAATTTTATCTTTCCCTGGGAAACAACTCTCCGTCAAAGCTCTGACACACATAAAGAAATGCATTCTCCGGTTCCAGAAAAATACGCCATTCGAGAACAGGCAGTTGACTAGACATGTTCTTTCCAAGCCTTCTCCAAAAAGTGCCGGAGTTCACTGCGGAAACGCGCGGCCCCAAATTGGGAAACACTGTCCGCCACCTTTTCCGCATCCCAGTGTTTTTTTTCAAACTTTTGTATCGCCCCAATTAAAGACTCTACCGTTTGTTCCTCAAAAAACAGCCCAGACACACCGTCGCTCACGGTTTCCAACGCGCCCCCTTTTCCAAACGCAATCACTGGAGTTCCACACGCCATCGCCTCAAGCGGCACAATTCCAAAATCCTCCTGCTGCGGGAAAATCAGCGCTTTAGCATTTTGATAAGCCGCCCGCAAAGCTTCATCGGAAATTTTTCCTAAGAATTCCACATTCGCACCGCGAGCCATGCGCTTCAGCTTTTTCAATTCTGGTCCATCTCCCACCACTTGCAGCGGAAATCCCATCTTCACCGCCGCCTTCACAATCAAATCAAAACGCTTGTAAGGAATCAGACGTCCCACCGCCAAATAAGCATCGCCATGGTTCTTGCCCACTGAAAAAGTGTGTAAGTCCACCGGTGGATGAATCACCGTGCTGTCCCGTTTGTAGTATTTTTTCACGCGAGCCTGAATATAAGCCGAATTCGTAATAAATTCGTCCACACGATCCGCCGCCACTCGATCCCACATCCTAATTTTATGCAAAATCGGCTGGTAAAACGGCCGCAGCAGCGAAAAGGATTTAAATTGATCCTGATATTGATGCGACTGATCCCACACGTAGCGCATCGGCGAATGGCAGTAACAGACATGCAAAGTTTCCGGCCGCGTAATAATTCCTTTTGCCGCTGAGTGGCTGGAGGAAATCACCAAATCAAACTCGCTCAAATCCATTCGTTCAAAAGCCAGCGGCATCCAGGGTAAAAAGAGCCTATGAAATTTCCGTGCAAATGGCAAATATCTTAGCGCCGACTCGCGCACCTCCGCATTTTTAAACGCAGGCAACGCCTTTCTATTATAGAGCGAGGTATAAATAACAGCGCTCGGAAAAAGCTGATGCATCTCATAAACCACTCGTTCGGCACCTGCAAAAACGGTGAGCCAGTCACAAACGATCGCAATTTTTAAGTTATCGAGCATCGCCTCACGAAAGCACAGCCGCTTTTGCTTCGTCAAGAGAAGGATAGGCGTTCACGAGTTGCGTGAGCCCCACCACTTGGAGGATATCTAGAATATTTTCGCGAGGAGAAGCCAATACAACCTTTCCACCCGTACTAGAAATTTTGCTGTACCAATCGGTCAAATAACCAATGGACTTACTGTTCATGTATTCGAGTGCCATCACATCAAAGATCAAGCTGAGTCCAGTAGGATTCGCTTCAATGAGCTGGTAAATGGTCTTGGCTTGTTCATCCACATTGCTTTCGTCGAGTTGACCTGCAATATGCACAAGCTTCACCACCTTTCCGGCTGGAGCTCCGCTAACATCTTCAATAGTAATCTGGATTGGCGTCATATTTTTTTACTTTAGTACAATAGAGTTGGGAGCTTTTTGCGCTGATGACAATACCGCGTCCTCTTCCTTTCGTAAATATTTTTTTATTTTTACCTTCAGTCCACCTGTTGGAACGTCTTCAAATACAATCTCGTCCGTCCATTCTCCAATAATTTTAGGCAATCCGCGTCCACGGAATCCAAGGTATTGAGCCGTCATAACCTGACGTCGTTCCTGCAACAGAGCAGTCAACTGCGCCGCCGTCATCTTTTCCTTACCCGTTCCGGTATCCTGAACCCACACTTCCAAAGATTTTCCTTTGGTACTAATCAGCGTCACCGAGATCCGTTCCCCGGCCGCACTTCCATGTTCAATGGCATTATTACACAGTTCGTCCACCACCGCTTGAAATCGGAAAGCCCATTGGCTAGAGAAACCGGTTAGATTCTTGGTCAAATTAACCACAAAATCCCGAATACCAGACATAAAATAAGCCTGGGTAGGAATCGTAATAGTGATTTCCGTTGGCCGTTCATCTAAAGGAATGACGTTTGGCACAGCCGGAGACAGCTCAGCTTGAGCCTGTTCCGGAGTTTGTTCGAGTTGATTTGGCGTTGGATCCATTTCAGTCAAATTACTTCTGTATATTGTACCACAAGTTGCCAGAGAAAGAAAGACCTTGCCTCGAGCCAGTTTCTAGGTATAATCATGCCGTTTTAACTCTAGTCTGTAGTCCGATTCTGCTTCCTGCCCTACGGGGTTTAACCAGAAAACGACGACTTCAGGCGCTAACCCTAAGGATCATGTCTGATCAAAAGACCCTCATGCGAGAGATGCTCGCAAATGCCGTACACTTTGGGCATAAAACTGCAAAGTGGAACCCTAAGATGTCCTCTTATATCTTTGACAAAAGGAACGGAGTGCACATTTTCGACCTTAACAAGACCTACCAAGGGCTTATGGCAGCTACCGAGTTCCTCGAAGCAGCCGCAGCCGCCGGTAAGACCATTTTATTCGTGAGCACTAAGCCTCAATCCACCGTTCTCATCAAACAGACGGCTGAAGAGTGCGGAATGCCTTACGTTACTTCAAAATGGATTCCAGGTCTGCTCACCAACTTTAAGACCATCCGTTCTCGTGTTAAATACCTTCACGGTTTGAAGGACCAAAAGGTAACCGGAGAATTCGACAAATACACTAAGAAAGAAGCGTCCAACCTCAACAAGCAAATCGAAAAACTCGAAAAAGCTTTGGGAGGGGTTTCCAACCTGGAACGTCTGCCTGATGTAGTGTTTGTGCTCGACTGTATGCGTGACAAAATCGCCGTACAAGAATCTCGAAAAATGAAATGTACCGTGGTAGCCGTTGTAGACACCAACGCCGACCCAGATGGAATCGCTTATGTGGTTCCTGCTAACGACGATGCAGTGAAGTCCATTGCCTTCCTTGTAAAACATCTTGGGGCTGCCGTTTTGAACGGAGTTCACAAAGCTAAACGTTAGGACGTCCACGTCAATATTAAGTCCTTATAACCTTTAATCCACCCTGCCATGGCTGATGCAACTACACCTGCTCCCGCAAATGCTCCTGAAAAAGATTGGTTGGCTTTTGCAACCTATTTCTTCCCTATCGTTCTCATCTACACGATGATGAAAAAAGGAAGCGAGCCACGCTACGTTTGGCATTCTAAGAACGCCGCAGGAGCTTTAGTGATCTATTTGATCATTCAAATCCTGGCAAATGTGCTCTTCAATATACTCCCATTCATCGTTTATACCATTTTCAACCTCGTTAGTTTGGCCATGTTCATCCTGATGGTTTACGGAGGATGGCAAGCAGCAAACGGAAAACAACCTACTCTGCCTGTAGTTACTCAACTTGGACAAAAAATCCCTCTTGAAAAATGGTTCAAAGGTTCTGCAATGGCTCCTACTGCGCAAAGCGCAGCGGCTCCTGTTTCTGCGCCCGTTGCACCCACTGCGCAAAGCGCAGCCGCTCCTGTTCCAGAGCCAACTCCAGCACCTATGCCAGAACCTGCTGCACCTGTTGTTACTCCTACGGAACCAACTCCTCCAACTCCTCCAGCACCTTATGCACAAGCTTAATTCTTAAATTTACTTACAAAAATGTCAGTTTCACTCGAACAAATTAAAAAGCTCCGCTAACGAACGGGTATCTCCATGACCACTTGTAAAAACGCTTTGGAAGAAGCGGATGGAGACGAAGAGCTCGCCATTGAAATCCTCCGAAAGAAAGGTGAAAGCAAGGCAGCCGAACGTGCTGACCGTGCAACCGCAAACGGAGTGGTTGCCGTGGCTATGAAGGAAGATAAGGCCGCTATGATTGCCCTAGCATGCGAAACCGACTTCGTGGCTAAGAACGCAGACTTCATCAAGAAAACAGAAGCCTTGGCTGAAAGAATGCTCGCCGAGGGTGAAGATACCGATTTCAGCAACGAGATTGCCGATATGAATATCCAACTCGGAGAAAAAATCGAGATTAAGGATCGCAAAGTAATAAGCGGTAAGAAAATCGGGAAATACATCCACTTGAACAACCGAATTGGAGTGGTTATTGCCACTACCGGCGGTGATGATGAACTCGTGAAGGACTTGGCTATGCACATCGCGGCTAGCAATCCTCGCACGCTTTCTCCAGATGAAATTGGCGCTGACTTAATCGCTAAAGAAAAGGAAATTTGGCGTGAACTTTTGAAGACCGAAGGAAAGCCTGAAGCAATCTGGGAAAAGATCATGGAAGGTAAAGAAAAGAAGTTCCGCGAAGAATTCGCGCTCCTCACTCAACCTTTTGTGAAAAATCCTGAACAACTCGTTAAAGATTTGCTCGGCGGCGAAACTGTTCTGAGCTTCACGAGATTCGAAGTATAATTTTTTCTACACCCTCGAGTGTAATTTAAAGGGTTTCTGACGCCTTAAAGGCTCCTCTAGGCGGAAGAAACCTTTTAAGTTACACTATAAGCATGTGGACCCCTATTGAAGAAGCCATCGACGCCGTGCGAAAAGGAAAAATGATCATTGTGATGGACGATGAGGACCGAGAGAATGAAGGCGATTTAGTGATGGCGGCGGAACTGGTGACGCCAGCCGACGTGAATTTTATGATGAAAGAAGGACGCGGACTCATTTGCGCGCCCATGAAAGCGGAACTGGCCAAAGCACTCGATCTCAACCCAATGACTGGTGAAGACCCCGACATGACTCGTTGCAATTTCACCGTTTCAGTAGATGTTAAAGGAACGAGCACCGGAATTTCTGCCAAAGACCGTGCACTCACCATTCAGGCTTTAGTGAACCCAAACAGCAAAGCAGCGGACTTCAATCGCCCCGGACATATATTTCCACTCTTGGCTCGCGATGGAGGCGTTTTGGTTCGTGCAGGGCACACCGAAGCCGCGGTGGATTTAGCTGAGCTTGCTGGCCTCACCGGTGCGGGCGTGATTTGTGAAATCGCCAAGGACGATGGTGAAATGGCACGACGTGACGACCTTAAACTTTTTGCAGAAAAACATGGACTCATGATGATCACTATTAAAGATCTCATCGCCTACCGACGACTCAAAGAAACTTTGGTGGAACGAGAAGTGGAGACGGAACTGGAAACCGAATTCGGCAGCTTCAAAATCATTGTGTACAGCAATTCCATCGACGACCGGGAACATTTGGTGTTAGTGAAAGGCGACGTGGCTGGTAAAGGAAATGTGCTCGTGCGCGCCCACTCGGAATGCATGACCGGGGACGTCTTCCACAGTGTGCACTGCGACTGTGGTCCTCAGCTA
>CAYHHJ010000033.1:0-8040 GCA_964356405.1 uncultured Candidatus Peribacteria bacterium
GTCATGCGGTCAAAATGTTTACTGAGACGTTGCTCCAGTTTTTGCATGGAAAAATCCATGGCCTCCGTGATGGTGTGTTTGGTTTCTTCCGCCATGAGTCGCTTGCGCGGAATTTCCAAAATAATGTCAAAAGCAAAGGCTGTGTGCTTGTCGTGCTTTTGCATTCCAGCAAAAACGTGTACCGCCTCCGAATCCGGATAGTTGGCTTCGATCACCGGCCGAATCGCGTCCAACTTTTTTTCCAAATACGTTTCGAACTGCTCGCGTTCTGGCTCCGTCAGGTTCTTGATTCTTTTGTGTACTCGCATGGGAAAGGGGTTAAAAGCTAGGGGATCACTGTAGCATCTTTTAATCCTGAAGGCCACCTCTCCACAAGATTTCCGATGTACCATTCTTTAAATTGGCTTGGCGTCCTAATAAGAACAGGTAATCGGACAACCGGTTGAGGTAGGGCAGGGCATTTTCTGGAAGTGGGTCGAGCACGGAGAGATGACGTTCGGCGCGTCGGCAAACGGCACGTGCTAAATACAGGCGCGCGGCATCGGGGCAGCCACCCGGGAAAACGAAATTGTGCAAAGGCGGAAGCGTGGGCTCCAAGGTTTCCACTTCTTTGTCCAGCGCGTTTAGGGCGGCGCTCATGTTCCCGGCGCTGTCGGGATTTCCCACGTGCGCGCCGAGTTCAAACAAGTCGCGTTGGAGTTTTTGAATTTCAGGCGTCGGTAAAAATCCCAAATGCGAAGAAAGCTCGTCAATATCGCCGAGTGCCTCCATGCGCGGGTCCGATTTTTTGACACGCGCACCATCATAAAGACCCGTTTCCCCCTTGTCGCCGGTTTTGGTTACGATGCTCATGCCGCAATTGTATCACTCCCGGGAGTGAGCGCTACAATGATTCCTCCTTTCTGCAAGCCATCCGCTCTTTGCAAGCGCCGCACATTTGCTAAGCTGGCGTCACTTTAACTTTCAGCCACATGTCCGACGCAATCATCCAAGATAAAATCAAGATTCTTCAAGAAAAAGCCCAAGAGCTTAAGGAGATTAAGAGCCTTATGAAGGACATTGAGGACGACATTCCTATGGAGTTGGAAGACCTCATGATTCAACTCAAGGATTTGAAAAAACAGGCGAAGGAACGCAAGGACGAGCACATGAAAACTATTTTGGACGAGAGCTTGGAATACAGCGAATACCGCGAAAAAGTTCAGCTCGCTAAGGAAGAAATTGCGAAAGCAAAACTCGAACTCTTCACTATGGCGGCCAACCAAACTCGTGAACACGGCGACCTCGACCAAACCGTGATTGTGGAAGGGGCTCCGTTCCGCCTACAAACGCAAAAAGAGGTGGCGGTGTACCTCAACGGGAAGGTTATTAAATAGTCTTCGGCAGTCTCACCACCCAAGTTCCATTCGTACTCATGAGGTCCTCCACTACGAGGGTCGAGCCTTTTATGCTGACCGAAAAGTGGCGTCTTGAAACGGCCGGGTCAGGTAGGAGCTCACTTCTTCCAAGGACTACTCCATCTGAGGCTTGGTCTATCGTGAATCCGGCTCCCATGACGGGTGAATTCCACCTCCATCCTTTTTCACCTTCAGCTGCAAACTCGAGTACCCCCAAAGAAAGCTTGTTATTCTCCGTGTGTTTTCCTGCAATCACCTTACTTACTCGCGTGGAAACTTCAATAGGACTCAGTTCTGGCGTCAACTCAAGTGGAGTTCTGGTGGCCAGCTTGACCTCCTCACCCTGTGACAGTCTTTGTTCCGGAGATAATTGCATAAAGTTTTCTTGCTAAATAAGGGCTTAGCTTAGCCAGAAAATGCGTTTTCGTCAAGCCGCTGGCGCGAGCTTGGGTGAAGGCTTCCATTTGAGACCAGCGTTGAATAGATTGGCGCCTACAATGCCAAAGAGTTCAGCGTAGGGAACTTGCAAGTAGGAGAGTCCCACGCAAAGACCCGCTGCAATCACTCCATAGACCACCTGTTTCCACGGTAAGAAAGGGGAGGTTTTTGGCTCGGGCAGCATGATGGCTGCTAAAAAGTAAATCGTTGAGTCTAGCGCCATAGATTGTAGTGAGGCAAGGTCGAGGCCACGAATAAGTTGGAATAAACCGAATGCCAGTAAAAAGCTCACGAAGATGGGCCATTTTCTCCACACCTTGAATCCACCCACGACCCAAACGGCCATGAGAATGAGCGAAACGGAAACACCAAAAGGCAAAGCCCAGTACGAAGCGCCCCACCAAGAAACAAAAGGAAGTTGCCAGCCCATGAGGGCGGCGGCTCCGGCGGTGAGTAAAAGTCCGGCAGCTGAAGGGTTCACCATGGGCGAGCTCTTCCATTCAATGAAAAACTTTAAGGTCTCTGCGATGAAAACGGCCATGACTGGAAAGGCGAGTGCGGCCAATCCAGTGCCAGGGTGCAGCAAAAGGAAAATGATCTCGCAGCTGATCACGGTGTCCCATACGTTTTTGTGCTTGCTCGAAATCCATGTGTAGAAAGTGTAGAGCACGAGTCCGAACCCAAGCGTAGCCGCCAAATGTAAGAGCACATCGGGCCCCCAGTTGTACGCAAGCGCACCTGCCGTGAAGAGGCTCAGAAATAAACAAAAGCGTTTTATGGGGTCGAGCTTGAAGTTCATAGGCGTGTGTGAGAGAGTGATGTCCGCACCATTTTAACACTCTCCATGCAAAATACTATTCGTTACGGACTTTTCTTACTCATTGTTACCGGAACTCTTTTCGCCGGCTGTAAAAGCGAGGTGGTAGACCCTGAAATGGAAATTCCTACTGCTCAAGAACTTGAGGATCAAACCGGCATCGACACCATCGGTATTGATGAATCCACCGATGAAGAGGGGAACCCAACTCCCGATGTAGACAATACAACGCCAACTGGAACCGACACGACCCCTGCGCCTGCAGATACTACCGATGAAAGCAGTATGTACGAGGACGGAACCTACACGGCGAGCGGAACTTACGCGAGCCCAGCTGGACCTGAAAGCATTGCGGTTACGCTCACTATTACGGACGACGTTGTGAGTAGCGTGAGCATCGCCAAAAATGCCACCAACCCAACCAGCCAAAATTTCCAAGGCCTCTTTGCTTCCGGAATTTCTGCGCAGATCGTTGGAAAATCCTTGGCTGACATCGGCAACTACAGCAGCGTGAACGGTAGCTCACTGACTCCAAATGGATTCGACAGCGCCCTCGCTTCTATTAAGGCTGATGCCGCTTTGTGAAAATTGAAGTTCAGCGAAAACATTTAGGCACGCCAATTCTTATTACTGTGGTCGCTCATGATGAGCAGCGAGCCCGTGAAGCGATCGAGCGTGCTTTTGCTGAATGCGAACGGATTGAAAAGGCTTACTCACGCTTTAGCGATGGAAATGACCTCTCGGCTCTGAATGCGCAGGTGGGGCAGTGGTCGGATGTGGGCGAAGAACTGTATAAGCTTATTGAGTTTGGCGAGCGAGTGAAGGAGCGGACGGGTGGAGCCTTTGACCTCACCGTGAAAAGTGTTTTGGAGGGCTGGGGTTACGACACAGCCTATAGTTTGAAAGAAGGTCTGCCCGGGCAGACGGGACGAATTGAATTGGCAGACGGACGCGTGAAACTGAGTGCAGAGCTGGAACTTGGGGGACTGGGCAAGGGTTACGCCATCGACCGCATGGATAGTTTTTTGCAGGACTTTGCGAATGTGTGCATAAATGCCGGCGGGGATTTGAGGGTGAGGGGCGTGGATGAAAATGGCGAGCCGTGGAGGATTGTGTTTGAACATCCCACGGACATTACGAAGGCGATTGGCTATGTGGACACCAGTGATTTGGCGTTGGCGTGCAGCAGTCCGTCGCGACGAAGCTGGGGCAAAGGCGACTCGGCTTCGCCGAAGAGGCATCACTTGGTGGACCCACTGAACGGGGGAGCCGCGAGCGATATGATGGCGGTGTATACACAGTCGGGCAGCGCTCTTTTGGCGGATGCGTATTCCACGGCGCTCTTTGTAATGGGTTTTGAAAAAGCGAAAGAACTTTTGCCGGAACTGCCGGTGGAGGCAATGCTGGTTGGGCTGGACGGCGTGGCTTACAGAAGCGCCGGGTTTGAGGGCGAGCTATTTGCCTAGTTAGTAAAATTGTGTTATAGTATACGGATTTATTAATCCAAATCTATGACTCACCAAGACCTGCACCTTCGAGAATTGGCCGACGATTTTGAAGAAGATTGGCTAAAGCTAGAATCTGACGACGTAGACCCCGCTCAACCTGGAAAGGCGGATAGGCCCGTTCGGCTGACTACTGCGGAAGTTCGCGCAAAAATATTTGCCAAGGGCCCTGCCAATAAGCACTATGCTTCAAATGCACGCACGGATCATGGTGGAGATCATTCCCGTTGGCGTTAATCCAGAAACGGAATTAACACCGTCAAAAAACATAAAAAGTCCCATATTTTGTTCTTAACAAGATGATGGGGTTTTATGACGAGCGCGGGATCTTTGAAGAAAAGGGTGCTGGTGTAGATGAGCAGGGCCATGAAGAGCGCGAGGCTGGGAAGGGGCCAGCCTTCTTCGTAGAGTTGATAAAACGAAAAGAGCAAAAGCAGGTAGGCCGCGCTGCGCAGGGAGTAACAAAGTTTTTGCGTGTAATAGTGGAGCACGGGCTTGTGCTGGGCGGCACGCGCGGCCCCCAGGATTTTGATGTCGGCGCGGCGTTTGTGTGTGAGGAAAATTAAAATGAGCGCGAATAAAAACCCGAAATAGGAGAGCTCGTAAAAAGAGGGGAGGCTGTCGAGGCCGGCCATCATGCGGAGTGTGAAGTTGGCGCAGATGAGCAGTAAGTCTAGAATAGGAATATTTTTTAGACCGAAGGAATAGGCCGTGGTAAGCGTGGCATAAATGCCGACAAGGGCTGCATAAAATCCGCCGAGTTGGCTCATGGCGAGCAGCACGACGAGGGCTAGGGCGGCGGCCGCGAGTAGGGCCTGAGTGCCGGTAACTTTTCCACTAGCGAGCGGGCGGTTTTTCTTGGTGGGGTGGAGGCGGTCTTTGTCGCGATCGAGCCAATCGTTGCAAATGTAGGTGATGGAGGAGATGGCGCAGAATCCAAAAAATCCCAGGATTAAAAGTGGCCAAGGCTGGGCATTGTGAGCAAAAAGCAGCGGTGCAAAAATTAGCAGGTTTTTATACCATTGTTCCACGCGGAGAAGTTTGCGAATGAGCTGAAGTTTTTCCATTATTTTTTACAAACAATTGAGAGGGCTTTTGGCAGAATTTCGATGTTCACGACTTTGCTCCTGAGCACTTCGCCGTCCAGCTGAAAGTCTAATTCTTTGCTACTTTTTATGGTCACGGTTTTGGCGGTGTGGTGTTCCAATAAGCCATTTGAAGAAAGCACCAGCACGTCGAGGAGTCCGTCGTCGGGATGGATGGGAATGAGGCGAAAAGGGAAGATGTTGAAGACCATGATGGAGCGGGCGGTCACCGAGTGGTGAGCGCCGTCGATGATGAGTTCGTAGGGCTGGCAACGATAAAAAAGGGCCGTCTTTAAAAATACCCAGGCGTAAGCAAAGAGCCCGAGTTTGCGTTTGAGTTCGCGCGGCGTTTCTTTCATCAAAAATGCGTCGTAGCCGCGGCCCACCGCAATGGTGCCGTAATGGGTTTTGTTCACGCGCATTACATCCAAGGTGCGGGCCTGACCGTTGAGGCCCATTTCCAGCGCGCGGCCGGGTTGAAGCAGAGGAATGCCGAGACTCATGGCGAGCAGATTTCCGCTGCCCTGCGGCACCACCACCAGCGGCGTTTTCACATTTGCTTTTAGTTTGGCGCGCAGCACTTCCGCCACGGTTCCGTCGCCGCCGCTCACCACAATGCGATCGTATTTTTTTGTGAAAAGCGGCGCGAGATTTTGCTTGGGTTTGGTTTCATACCAAGTGTATTCGTAGCCATTTTTTTCTAAAAGATCTTGCAGCAGAATGGCAACGTCGCCGCGTTTTTTGTAACCGGAAACGGGGTTGAAAATGACGAGGGCTTTTTTCATACAAAGAAGCGGATTATGTTTTCGTCGAACCAGTAAAAAACTCGATTCAGCCATGATTCGTTTGGAGCCAATAGTGTTTTCACTTTTATGAAACGGGCTCCACTATTTTTTGCAAAACGTCCGTCCGTATAATTTAAATTGCCAATCACCACGAGCGGTTTTTTCTTTTTGTTTGGCACGAGAGCGGCAATTTCTTTGCTCGGTTTTTGCAGACGCGTGTCTAGGTAGGGAACACCGCAGAGCTTGCCCATGCTACGATTGCGTTTCGTATTATTGCTGTTGGAGCACAGGAAAATTTCGTTCTTTTTGGCGAGGCGCTGGAGCGTGCACAGGGCGGCCGGATCCGGGCAAGTGTACCCTTCGCCGCACAAGGTTCCATCGATATCCAAAAATAGTATAGTGCCCGTGAGTTTCTCCGATAATTCACTGAAAAGTTTCATCTAAGCCAATTATAGCAATACCAAGTCGTTGACTCCATAAAGAATAGTGGTAGCGTGAAAGAATCCCCTGACCCCTAAAAACCATGTGGCTCTTTTTGGCTCTCCTTCTAGTGGAAATGGGTTCTCTGCTCGCATGTCTTTTGGGTGTTCGCCGTCTTTATAAATACATATACCGCTACCGTTTTGATGAGACCGTATATAGCCTTCTGTTTGGCTTCATGCATTTGCACTATTTTGTTTATGCTTATTTGCTCAGCATGGGGGTGGCCGCCGTCACCGGCATACTTTTTGCTTTCTCACTTTTAAGTTATGACGTCCCTGCATAAAAATTTCAGAGGGCAATTGGACGAAGAGCTTGTGCTTTGTTATTTTCGACGGCATTGGATCCAAATTTTGCCGGCACTTCTGCTCCTGCCTTTTTGCTTTGCCGTTTTTGCGGCTGCTATCCTCTTTCATAAGGCCCTCCTGGGGCAAACCGAGCTCCTGAGCACCGTGATTGGAGTTGGCCTGGTGCTGCTTACCCAGCTGATTCATTACCTATTTCTTACCATTTTCCGCTTCTATCTCAGCACCGTTATTGTCACCAATATGCGCATCGTGATTTTGGACAAATCTGTTTTCTTTAGGAATACAAGCACCACTGTAGATCTCACCAAAATTCAGGATATCAAAAAAAAGCAGTCGGGAATGTTTCAGTACCTGTTAGCGTTTGGAACCATTAAGCTCGATTTGTCTGGAGGCGAACCCATTGAAATTCATCTGGTGCCACAACCAGATTTTTATTTTAAGAAAATGAATGAAGTAAAAAAGTCCCTGGCCCCCGACAACCAAAATACGCCAAACCTTGGCAGCCCGCCCGTTACGCTTACAGAAGTCCTCGACCACAGCACCACTACCACGGTTCCGTTTCTCGAAAGCACGCCGGTGAAGTAGACTGCGCACATGAACAAATGGGCTTTTGTAGATTTGGAAACCACCGGCGGCAGTTTTACCGAGGAGCGCATCACCGAAATCGGGATCGTGATTATGGAAGAGGGCCGCGTCACGACGGTGTATGAAACCCTGGTGAATCCCGAGAAAAGTATCTCGCCTTTTATTTTGGACCTCACCGGGATTCGCGAGGAAGATTTGTGGCGCGCGCCACGCTTCCGCGAAATCATGGGCACGGTGCACGAGCTTTTAAAAGACGCCGTTTTTGTAGCCCACAACGCCAACTTTGATCGAGGATTCTTGCGTGCCGAATTCAAGCGCTGCGGACTCGATTGGAACCCTCCCACGCTCTGCACGGTGCGCCTATCGCGCCGCCTTTTCCCACAGTACCGCCGCCACAATTTAGATGAAGTGATGGCGCGGTTTTCTATTCCATGCCGGGCGAGGCACCGAGCCCTCGGGGATGCCCAAGTGCTGGTGGATTTTTGGCGGATACTAGAAAGCAGCTTTCCGCCGGCGCTGCTGAATAGAACGGTGAATGAGTTGTGCGGCAAAAACCTCTTGGCATAAGCCAAAATGGCGGGATGAACGGGACTCGAACCCGCGACCTCTGCCGTGACAGGGCAGCGCTCTAACCAACTGA
>CAYHHJ010000034.1:0-3618 GCA_964356405.1 uncultured Candidatus Peribacteria bacterium
TACTCGACCTACTTCTACACTTTTTCCTCCCCAAGTTCTTGCACGGCCAGCTAAGTAAGCACGGTAATCGGTGCGTGCGGTTTCTGCCATATATTTTTGGTTGTCATCTTTTGCCACATCATTCTCCCAGGCTCCTCTCCATAAGTTTTTGTTGTTTACGCGAGCTCCTTTGTAGATTTGCGTCATGTAATTCTCGACTTGAGTCGTACCGTCATTTTGCATTTCTGCCCATTGTCCGCTCATTACATTCATAATCTTCATTTGAGTATCTGTGCGTTGAGTCTTACCTTCTTGAGTGAGTCCTTTTCTTGTCTCTTGAACGGCTCTTTTTCCTTCTACAGAATTGAGTTTAGTTAATAAAAGGCTCATTTTATCTTCTTTCTCAACCGGCAAACTATCAATATCAAAAGGGTTCTTGAGCTCACGATTTTCTTTTTCTTTCGAGTCTCGAAGCATCTTCCGTTTTTCGTAGAGGTTTGCTGTAAAAAAGCGATGGTCATCTTTTAGGTGGTCACTTAACGCCAAGTAGTCGGCTGCTTCTCTTTCTCTTTCAGGAATCATTCGACCTAGAAGTACTTTGAGTTCAGCTTCTTGTAGCTCAGCGTTGCTTCTTTGGATTATGCCTTTGAGCTCATCTTTTTCAGGACCATTGAAAAGTGGGTAGCCGTCTACTTCAGCAGTCTCTAGGTTTGCGACATATTCCATGGCAAAAACACTTTCTCGCATATTCGTGCTTTCAGACTCTTTTAAGTAAGCCTTTAATGTATGAAGACGCATTTCATCGGTCTTTTGGCGGATGATTTTTTGTTTGGCTGGGGGCAAGGCTGCAAGCATTTCATCCCTTTCTCCATATACTTGCATACGTTCAGGAAGAATTACGCTAAAGAATTTCCCTTTCATGGCTTCCATCTCAGAAAACTTCTCCAAGCCAGCAAACCAAACTTCGAATTCGTTGAGAGCGCTTCGTTTTTTCCCACCTGGAGTACTTACTTCTTTACCTCCAAAGTAGGCTTGGTTTTTTGCGAGTAAACCTTTGTATTCACCCACTCGTTTATCATATTCTTCACGAACTTCTTTGAGCACCATTTCGGTGTCTTTTTTACCATCTGCCGTTTTTGAGACCTTTTTGAATTCAACTTGAACGGCTGAAGGTTCTTTTTCTAAGTTGCCTACTTTTTTAAGAATTTTTTCTAATAGTTTCTCCTTTGAAGCCGTAGGTCCTAGAGCTTCAAGTTGACGGAAAAATTCATTTTTAACGTAAGCACTTTGTGAGGACAATCGTTTTCTACCTTGTCGTCTCTCCTCCAAGTGACCCTTTAAGCCTGATAAAGCCTCTATCATACTTGGTTCATCGGTATCATCGGTATTAAAAGGCAATTTTGGATTTTCAATAAATGAGAAACATACTTTCTTCTCATCATCTACAACCGTTTTTTCTCGATGATCCATCTCTATGTACAAACCTGACCTCTCTATCTGTTGTTTGTAGTATAGAGCACCTGCTCTTCTAAATTGTGTTTCGAGTTTCTTTAATTCACCAAGGTTTTTAGCTTCGTCAATTTTAGTCAAATATTTTTCTTCATTGATCCCAGTTGCTGCTTGAAACTGTCTTAAAGATTTGTCTAGAAACGACTTCTTTTTTTTGGCTTCAGCATTGAAGGTGTGGTCTGCAACCTCAAAGGTTCGGTTTCCGTCTGCTTGATTTTTGTCATACTCGCTTCTTAATTCTGAGCGTCCCTCATCATCCATTCCTTCTCTGGCACGGGCTTCTTCATTGTCGCGTAAACGGAGATTCGTCCTCATTTGAATAGTCCAAGGGTCTTGAATACTCCGGTTACGACAACTTTTTGGTGAATTCATGATAAAGGGTACGCTTAGTTTAAGGCCTTTGGTCCCAATTGCCAACTTTTTCTTCGCTTATAAATCTCGTAGCCGGCCCAGCCTGTTGCTAAACTTGCCGTTCCAAGAATTCCCCAAGGGAAAGCGGTTTTTGCGTCTTTGGTGGCGGTCTCGAGGAGTTCGCTGTGCATGATTTCGAAGAGGCCATTTTCGGCCGCGGCTTGGACCAGCAAAGTGTTGCCGTTTTCGTAGAGCAGTGGATCGACGTTTTGAGAGGAGGCGGTTTTGAAAGACCAGGTGCTGACGCCATCAAATAGGGTGAGCACGGTGCCGTCGAATTCGGTGACGGTTCCTTTGATCTGTTTCCAGATGGGATTTAAAGCTCCAGGACTAGGCGTGACCCACTGCCAGGTGGAAAACCCTTTATTGCCTAGCCCTGAAGTTGACGCTTGGTCGCTTTGCACTTCTTCGATCTGAATTTCTGCGTAGGATTCGTCTTCTTCGCTGCTTTCGTAAGTTATTTCGGAAGTGATTTCGCCGGTGGGATCGCTGAGGCGCACGGTTTCGTTACTATTGTTGAGGGCGATGCCGGTTTCGGTTCTATATAGAATGAGGGTTTGGCCGGGTTCGAGTACGGTGGTGTCGGGGAAGGTGAAGGGTTCGGAGCCGCCTTCGCCGTCGTCGAGGGTCCAGTTGCCTAGATTCACGGCCACAGCGCCGCCGTTGGTGATTTCAATCCATTCTTCTTCGTTGTCGGGGCCGGCGGGGTTTGGGAACACTTCGGTCACGGCTACTTCGTCGGAGAGGTCTCCATCCAGAAAGGTGCTTTCGGCGGCGTCTTCTTCGGCGTCGGGGTCAGCGGCTTCGGCTTCACCTGCCCAGGTGTTTTCGCTGCCAGGAGTGGATTCTTCGGTCCAGTCATAAAAGTCGGTGAACCAGGCATAGCTGAGGCCTTCGCTGGAGCCGTCATAGGGAATGTCCCAGAGGATTTCGGCGTTTACTCCCAGTAGTCGGAGGTGATCGGAATCATTGTTGAGGGTGAGTTTGCTTTCGGTCACGGGAATCAGTAGATAGGATTCTGCGGCCAGGATGCCCGTGAGTGTGTAAGGGCTGCTGCCGCCTTCGCTGTCGTCTAAAGAAAGGCCGGCCAGAGTCAGATCTTCGCCATAAGGATTGTAGAGTTCGATCCACTCGTCGGTGCTATCGGAGCCTTCGGGATTTGGTAAAGCTTCTGAGAAAATGGGCCACTTGGCGGGTGTGGCGGTGGGCGTGATGATGGAGGGACTGGTTGTGGCCGACGTTGTGCTTGTGGTTGTTGCAGTTGTGGTTTCAGCGACGGGCGAATCTTTCGTCAAAATTGCGCCTTTGGTGCTTGTTGCATAAGTGAAGCTGTCCACGGTTGTGCCGTCCAAAGTTTTGAGCACCACCGTTTCATTGCTGTTATTGAGTTGGAAAGGGAAGCCGGTGATTTCCGTCGTTTCTTCTAAAGTCCCGGAGAGCGTCCAGGGTTTGCCGGTGGCGTCCTCGAGTGTATATAAAGAAAGGTCCACGGGGTCTTTGCCGCCGTTGGTGAGTTCAATCCATTCCTCCTCGTTGCTGTTTGGGTTGGGGTAGAGAGCGGAAATTTCTAAGTCGAGGCTGGTTTCTTCTGTGTGCTCTTCACAAGCCAGCGCGGTTTGGAAGGGCAGGGTTAGGGCCAATAAAAACAGGAATTTTTTCATACAATTGGGTTAGGTGCCCAGATGCTAGACCCCCGACCTTTATAAAAACCTGAAAGAA
>CAYHHJ010000034.1:3718-4790 GCA_964356405.1 uncultured Candidatus Peribacteria bacterium
ATTGGGTTAGGTGCCCAGATGCTAGACCCCCGACCTTTATAAAAACCTGAAAGAAATCTTAAATAATTGTGAAATTTTTATGACTAAACGGAAAAATCTCGTTGTGCAAAAGTGCAGAACTTGTGTACAGTGCCCTCAGTTCTTTATATCTCAAATCCGGACACCCAAACTCCTCGTACACATAGTGAAAAATAGAACGAAAGAATCATTTTGCAGGTTGAAACTCTGGCACATCAGCTGGAATTTTGGGCGTACCGGGGTTTAATCCCCTCTTTGTTATGGAAACTGTTATTTCAATACTACTTCTCTTGCTCGGACTCGGGGGCGGAGGGGCGGTTGGTTACATTGTTCGAACCCGTCAAATTCAAGGTGAAGATCTCAAGAAACGTAAGGAAATGGAGAAGGCTCTTCAGGATGCCCAAAACCAGGCCAACTCCTTGGTGATGAAGGCAAAGAATGAAGCACTCCATGAACGTGAAGAAGCTCAGAAAGAAGAACGCATTAAGCGCAAGAAACTCGAGGAAAACGAGACACGACTTTTGAAGAAGGAAGAGCAACTCGATGGAAAAGTGGAGGAGCTTGATAAACAAAAAGCTCTGTTTGAACAGAAGGGAGAGGCTCTCAAAAAGGAGCGAGAACGGGCGCAAGAACTCGTGGCAGAACAGGAAAAAAAGCTGAATGAGGTGGCGAATTTGACTCACGAACAAGCTAAAAATTTGCTTCTCAAACAGATTGAGGAGGAATTCAAAGATGATCTCTTTAAGCACGCTAAACAGTTGGAAGCGGAAATGAAACAGGGTGTGGAGGAGAAGGCTAAGCAAATTTTGGCCGATGCCATTCAGCGCTACGCTTCTGAAACTACGGTGGAAACCACTACTACTTCCGTGCCTCTGGCTTCGGATGAACTCAAGGGACGTATTATTGGACGTGAAGGACGCAATATCAACGCGTTTGAATCCGTTACCGGTGTGGACGTGATTGTGGACGATACGCCTGGTTCTATTGTGATCAGCGGATTCGATCCTATTCGTCGTTACATGGCTAAGATCACGCTCGAACGGCTCGTGGAAGA
>CAYHHJ010000034.1:4890-8033 GCA_964356405.1 uncultured Candidatus Peribacteria bacterium
TCGATCCTATTCGTCGTTACATGGCTAAGATCACGCTCGAACGGCTCGTGGAAGACGGACGTATTCACCCTGCTCGAATCGAGGAAATGTATTCTAAGGTGAAGGAAGAAGTGAACGGACTTATTAAAGAACTCGGAGAAAAGGCCGCGTTTGAAGTGGGTGTGGCGGCTTTGCCACCTAACTTGCTCAAGATCTTGGGACGTCTTAAGTTCCGTATTGCCTACGGTCAGAACGTACTCAAACATTCGATGGAGGTGGCTTTCTTGGCCGCTGAACTCGCTGGCATGATGGGCGCTAATATTGACCTTTGTAAGAAGGCGGGACTTTTGCACGATATTGGAAAGGCGGTGGACCACGAAGTTCAAGGAAAGCATGCGTTCATCGGCCGCGATATTCTGAAGAAATTCGGAATGCCGGACGAGGTGCTGCACTGTGTGGAAGCCAACGAAGGTGACGTGGAAGCACTGAGTGTAGAGGCCAAGATCATTCAAGTGGCCAACCTTATCTCCGTGGCTCGACCTGGTGCTAACAAAGAAAACCTAGAAACCTACGTGAAGCGTCTCATGGAAATTGAGAAGCTCGCGACGGACTTTCCCGGGGTTCAAAAGGCTTTTGCGGCTCAAGCCGGACGCGAACTCCGCGTCTTTGTGGGGCCTGATGAAGTGGACGATTTGCAAGCACTCAAGATGTCACACGAGGTGGCACGCAAGATCGAAAAAGATCTCCAATACTCTGGAAAGATCAAAGTCGAAGTCATTCGCGAGAAGCGAGTGGAAGCTTTTGCTGGGTAAGCTGTTGGCTCACTTTCATCACTATACAAATCTGTGCCCAGGCACAGATTTTGTTTTATATGCTTTGAAAAGAGGATCGAAGTAAGCGGTACAATATTTTAGGACCAGTGTAATCGAATTTAACAGGTTTAAATAAAGAATTCAGGTTTTTGTCAGGACAAGCCGAAGGTCAATGGCTTATCCTGCTTATTACCTTAAATTTTTCTTATGTTCATAAAAGACTTTGATTCCTGGAGTAAGCTCAAAAAGATCATTGATGAGAGTGTTGCTTCTACTAAAATTCGAGAAGGTGAAATTCGTTGGTGTAAATTTGGAGTGAATGTGGGGAATGAAGCTTTGGGGAAAGGCACTAGCTTTAAAAGACCTGTGTTGGTTCTTAAAAAGTTTTCTGCTGACGTGTTTTTGGCAGTGCCTCTTACAAGTAAAATGCATGAGGGCACTTGGTACTATCCTATCTTTTGTAATGAAATTTGGCAGTGTCTTATCTTAAATCAGGCGCGTACGTTAGATAGAAAACGTCTTGAGGAAAAGATTACTGAACTTAGCTTCCAAGAACTAGGCTCTGTGAAAAAAACTTATGCTGATCTTATCTTGAGTTGATTACTAAAACCCGTCTTTCGACGGGTCTTAAATGGGTAGTCCCAAATTGTGTGTCTATTTTACTGCGCGCCGGCTTGATGGTCAAGAAATATCTATGCAACACTAATACGATTCGTGCATTATAGATTCAAAGCTTTATGAATTTACAGGACGAACCCACACTCATTGCAGCGGCACAAAAAGACCCCGACTCGTTTGGTGTTCTTTTTGATTTCTACTATCCAAAGATTCTGGCTTACCTCATTCACCGCACGGGGAACGTGGCTTTGGCACAGGATCTTACGTCCGAAACTTTCTTTAAAGCGCTCACTAAGTTGTGGCAGTTTCGCTGGCGCAGTATTTCATTTTCGGCGTGGCTTTACCGAATCGCTACCAATGAAATGCGTATGCACTACCGTGGCAAACGGCCGGTTTCGCTCGACGCTATTATGGAAGGCAGTGCGTTTGACGTGCGTGATTCAGAGAATTTTGTGGAAGAACTGAAAGCCGCCGAAGAGAAACTGAGCCATCAAAAAGATTTTATGGAGATCCAAGGCAAGCTTGCGATTTTGCCATTGAACTACCAGGAAGTGATCACACTTCGTTATTTAGAAGAAAAAGAATTCCCAGAGATTGCTGAGATCATCGGCAAAAGGGAAGGCACCGTGCGTTCTTTGCTTTCCCGTGGGCTCCAAAAGCTCAGAGACATGCAACAAAGTTAAGCTTGCCGCATTGTACACTCGGAAGCTTCCTTTTACTTCCAACCTTCAAAACTATGAAACCCATTGAAGAAAAACTCGAGCACATGAACAAGGTCACTCCAGACTTGCCACTGCACCGTGCTCACTTGCGCCGAGCTCTCCTGGCTTCAAAACCTGAAGGCTCAAATTATTCTTTTATGAAAAAACTTTTACCGGTCGGCCTCGTGCTGGCCCTGCTCCTTATGTTCAATGCGGTACAAAAGCCCGATTCCGCTATTCAAATCACTCCAAAGGCGAGTGCTCAGGAATTTTTTAATGATGTCCTGACACGCGTTCAAGAATTGACTCCTGAAGAATTGGCTGCGTTAGAGGCAAAGCTTGGGGGAGGTTGGTTTGAAGAAGCTCGGGGGGCTTCCGATTTGACTTATGTGGAGTTAGAGAAAAAGGCTTGTGAACCGGAGATTATGGCAACGGATCCGTACTGTCTTATTTATGATTATTCAACGCCCCTTGGGGGAACGGTGGGTATGCAGTCCCACACTCAAGAAGAGCAAGCGCTCTATGATAGTTGTGTGGCCTTACAGTATACGTCTTCTGACGGAGCTCATGTGACTCTGTTGGTGGATCCTGAGCTCAATCCTCTGGTTGCTTTTTACTCTTACGACAATCCAGAAGACTTATTTCAGCACTTTGAGGATCTTCCTTAAGAATAAATCTTGACTAAAACTCGGGTCACGCTAAAATTAGCACTGCCAAAACTGGAGTGCTAATTTAGTATCTAATCAAACTGTTTATGTCCAAATTACAACCGCTTGCAGGGTACGTGGTGGTGAAGCGTGAAGTGGAAGCTTCCCAAACGTCTTCTGGTATTTATTTAACCGACTCGGCCAAAGAAAAACCTCAACGTGGGGAAATCATGGCGGTGGGTGCGGGTAAAGAAGGGAAGGAATCTCAGGTTAAAGTCGGCCAAAAAGTGCTGTTCAAAAAGTATGGCCCAACGGAAGTGGAAATGGACGGAGAAGAGATGCTGCTTCTTGAAGAGGACGATATCTTGGCGATTATTGAGTAAGTT
>CAYHHJ010000035.1:0-7815 GCA_964356405.1 uncultured Candidatus Peribacteria bacterium
TTGGGTCGATTCAGCGGGAGCCTTTATGCTGAATCTCTCCAAGCAGTTCACCTCTATTTAGGAATTCGTATTCCCTTTCCGTGGTTCTATGGAAGAAATCCACCCATAGTATGAAACAGGGAAAGGGAATTTCTGGATTCCTATAAAATGGTTTGCAAGAGCGACTCCAGACCGCTTAAATGAAACACATATGGGAAAAGTCTACGCCATCATACTTCTGTTCGCCTCCTGGCCATTGATTCTTTATGAGGTTCAAGCAGAAACAGAGATTTTAGAAGGGCGGACTTTGATAGACCCAAACCCACCCATTGAATTGACCGAAGAAACAGAAACCAGCACGCCCATTGCAGAAGAAATTCCCACAGTAGAAGTCACCGAAGAAAACGTAGCACCCGAGGAACCCACCTACGAAAATACCTTTATTTTAGTGGGTGAAGGCGGTGACAGCGGAGACATGTTCAAACTCGCTGCCGAGACCTACAAGCGAAATCACAACGGCGATATTTATGAAGTCCACAGCGGCGACGAAGCCGTCGCGGCCTTCAACAGTTTTCTTGCGGCGCACGGCACCATTGGCCACTTGGAATATTTTGGTCACGGAAACGAAGTGGCCCTCTTCATGAGTCAAATTCCTGGTGAAAACGGCGCACTCTACGCCAACGACCCCAGCATCGACGCCGAGTTCATTGCCGGCTCTATTTACGACTTGAGTTCAGACCTGTTTACAGAGGGAGCGATCGCCAAATTCAACGGTTGTAACGTGGCGTGGGGTCATCCTCACAATGATTCCTTTGCAGAGAAATTTTCCAACCATTTTAGTGTGTCCGTGGTGGCACCCATTGGCCCCACCCAATTCGTAGAAGACGGGGACGACGTGTACCTTCTACCCACCTACGACGTACGCGGATTCATCACTCTCACTCCAGGCGCAGCAAGCAGCTCCGGCTACTCCGATGTGCACACCGATGAACTCTACGAACCCGCCATTGCCGAGCTTAAAAAACGCGGCTTCGCACTCAACGGCGAGAGCAGCTTCAAAGCATACAAAGTCATCACTTATGCCGATGCCCAAAGCTTCTGCACCTTTGCGAGTGGCAGTAAGGACCTCTGCCCATTCACCAGCGCCGCAACCGAAAACATCCGTAATTTAAGTGCGCTCAAAATGCTGGTAGACGCGTTTAAAGTCGACCTTCCCTATTCCGAAGTTTGGTATAAACCCTACCTAAACTGGGCCTCCGAAAAAAACCTCCTCACCGAAGATTTCACGAATCGTGTTACTTACACGCGTGGCGAAATGGCGCAGCTGACACTGAACATAATGAAGCAGCTAGGAAAATAAATCAGAGGTCTAGATAATCTTCCCACTCAATCATCTCACATTGCTTGGCAGACATTTCGAAACCTTTACTTCCATAGTTCATAATATTTGCAGGATCGGAAGCTCCTTGCTCCACTCCCTCGGCATTTTGCTCTGGGGTGGCATTCGGATTAAAGTCACTAACAAAACCACGACTAAGCATATGAAGTAGTTCATGCGCGAAGGTGTTGCCAATACTTCTAGACTGATCCACCACAACACTACGATTCTCACCTCCACCCATCGTCCAACCGGCCGTCCAATTATTCACAGCCTGAGCATCAGAAAGCTCTAACATAGGCACATAAAAAACTGGAATACAGGCTAAATCTCCATAGGCCTGAGCAAGCGCGTCAGATTCCGGGTCTTCTATCACGTCGTCTTCGGCAGCAGGAGCCACGTCCGACCCAGTACTTCGAGTAACCGCCTGCCATTGCGCACGAGTGAGCGCGTGATAATTCATGCTAAATTCAATGTAGTGTGAACAATTACAAGAAGCCGCCGCAACCCCGTACGCCAACTCGGCCGTAATCATTTCTGACGTAATATCTGCCTCTGTCACCTGAGTACCATCGTGATCATCTGCACCTTCCAAAACAAACACATCCAAACAAATTGATTTTGTGCCTTTAGCTTTTACCGTGGGCGTTCCTGCCTGCTGAAGCAACAAATTTTCTACAGGGAATTCATTATTAGTCGTAAGAGTTGCGTCCTCTGCGTAAATGTTCCCACTGCCCACCGTAGACCCGTTAAAAAGAAGGTCAGCAGTGTGCACATATTGATCTGTTGTGCCCCCCGTACTCGTTTGTTGATAAAGACGAATAGAACTACCCGTAAGGCTCACACTTGGTGCATCAAAATCATCCGCTCCATCTCCATCCTCCACACCGTTGAATTCAAAAATTTCAGCCGAGTAAGCAATGGAAATATCGTATTCAGCCAAACTACCTTCCTCGCCCATATTTACATAGACGGGTACCGTAAACGATTCGCCTTCTTGGGTTCCACGCGGCACACCCAGCATCACGGAATCAAAATAAAAATCCACTTCGTCCTCAAAATCCGACCCATCTATACTCACCGTAGCCTGTCCCACTTCACCGGAGCTCAAAGCAATGCTCCACACTCCGTCCTCAAAATCAGTGGAAAGTTCTCCACCAGTGCTGGAGAAATCCAACGTGTCTTCATCCTCTTCCACCACATTTCCATACTCATCCCAGAGTACCACATCAAAAGACCCGGCGTGATCGTCATTTTCATAAGGATAAACTATGTCCAAAACATCCAGGGACTCGGCTTCTCCTGCTTCAAAAGTAACCATAGTGTCATAGATTTCTCCAGTGTCTTCATCCCGAACAAACACGCCATAAGTGGCCGCCTTATAAGAGCTCAAGTCCAGAACATAGCTTCCCTCACTCTGCTCCTCTAAATCTAAAATTTTATAGGTTTCTGGAGTGGTAATAATCGCCTCCAAGGAATGTCCAGAAATCGGCATACTCTGTTCATCAAATAGTTCTACCGTCACAGCAACGCTGTTTCCCACAGTAGTGAAAACACTGTCAGAGATAGACCCAGAGACTGAGCTCTCTGAGTCGTCAGACTCATAAGAGAATCCATAGTAAGTAAACAGCTCGTCATTCTGAGATTCCAAATATTGATCTACAGAAAGGGTAACAACCTGTAAATGACGGAAAATAGTTTCAGCAATATCTCCGCGTGTCATAAGCGCATCATTCGCTTCCACCGTAATAATATTAAGCTCCTCAGCAATGTCTAAGTAAGGTTGATACCACTGTTCATCATCGACCGGCGCCTCCAACTCCCACTCAATAGCCTCACCAAGTACCTTCAATGCCTCAACTTTATTTATAGTTTGGGCCGGACGGAAAAGCCCGTCGGCATAACCCTGAATCCACCCTTCTTCTTTCGCAGTACATACATAAGGGGCATACCATTCAGTTTCTTTCACATCGGGAAAACACGGCTCGCTTGGTGTTTCAAAATCAGACGCCTCCCCACCCATAAGAATTTTCAGGAACTCGGCCCGATTCACATTCTGGTCAGGACGATACTCTCTAGCACCATCTTCATTTTCGTAACCTTCAATGACCTCTAGTTGGTACAAAAGATTTATTGCATCCGCATGTTCATCACCGCTACCCACATCTTCAAAAATATCGTCAGCCAAAACCACCTGACTCGCCAAGATAAAAAAGAAGCCAAGTAAGATAAGTTTCTTCATAAAACGTGGGGTGTAGATAAAACCACTTTACGCGAAGAAAACTTTAGTTCAAAGCTTTCTCGCAACGTTCTACTTCACTTTTCGTTCCCAAAAATATTGGGCTGCGTTGATGATACTCGGTGATTTCCACATCGAGCAGAGACTTTTCGCCGTTGCTGCTGGCGCCGCCGGCTTGCTCCATTAAGAAAGACATAGGCCCACATTCGTAGAGCAGTCGGAGCTTGCCTTGCGGCGCGCTGGGCATGCCGGGATACATAAAAATCCCGCTACCTTTTTTGAAAATGTGATTGATGTCCGGAACCATTCCGCCGCTGTAGCGCAGAGTATATTGCTCTTTCATGTACCACTGCACGAGCTCGTTATAATCGCTGCGTTCCTGCGCTGCGCGTAAATTTCCTGGCGCAAAATATTTCTTAGTGCCACTCAGTTGCACATCAGCATTCACTAGTTCCCACGCTCCATCATTGAGCAAAAATTCGTGCACTCCTTGCCCCACCGTGAGCATCATGCTGGTACGTGGACCGTACACAATATAGAGCGCAGCAACTTGATCCCGGGGCGTACGACCGAGCACTTCCGTGTCCGCATAAATTCCCACAATTGTACCTACCGAAAAGTTCACATCAAACAAACTGGAACCATCGAGCGGATCGAAAAATACACTGTAAATCCCTTCTACATTCGTCTTTTCAAAACCTTCCACTTCTTCACTACCGTAAGCCGCAATGAAAGGATTTTCCATGTAGCGAACCAAAATATCGTTGGCCAAAATATCCATGGCGATTTGTTCTTCGCCGGACGCATTGGTGCTACCCGTTTTTTTTGTGCTCGTTTTAATAATGGACGAAGCAATTTCCTCCGCCGCACGGCTGAGCTCAATGATCACTTCCGCCAACGACGTGTGCACATTTTTTTGCTGAAGAAATTCGAGAAGCATAGAAAAGGGGTTAGGCAATTTGTTCCGACTCCAAGCTATATTTTCCTTCCGCCGCGAGGCCGTTCATGTGCGCGCGATGCACCAAAAGTTTTTGTGCACCCGCAATGTCCTCACGGTTCGCCGCCCACGCTTTAAGCGCCGGTTGTTGAAGCCCACGTCCGTACGAAAAGCTCAGTGGCCAAGGCAGTGCCTCACCCAATTGATGCATCAAATTCAAGTGCACAGTGGATTTTGCATCGCTTTGTCCGCCGGACAAAAACACCACCCCCGCCACATTGCTTGGCACATTTTCTTTCAAACATTTCACGGTTTGCGCAGCTACGTCGCCCTCGCTCGATTGCACCGCAGCACCCTTGCCCGCCAGTACCATACTCACCTTCAAAATCGTTCCTTCTAAAGCCACACCCTGCTCCGCCAACTCCGCAAACAAAGTCTTTAAAACCTGCGCGGTCACGGCGTAACAACGCTCCATACTGTGGCTGCCATCCATAATCATTTCGGGTTCCACCATAGGTACAATGTTGGCCTCTTGGCAGAGCGCCGCATAGCGCGCCAAAGCATGTGCATTCGCTTTCACACAAGCCGCGCTTGGCAAAGGTTCACTAATATTTATAACCGCTCGCCACTTGGCAAACTGCGCTCCGAGGCCCGCGTATTCCGCCAAACGTTCACGGAGCCCATCGAGCCCTTCCGTCACCTGCTCGCCCGCGTGCAAAGCCAAATCTTTAGCCCCCGTATCCACTTTGATTCCTGCAATCATTCCCTTCTCTTTCAAAACATCCACAAAACGGCGCCCGTCCTTAGTGGACTGACGCAAAGTTTCATCGTACAGTATCATTCCGCTCACAGTCAGTTCAATTCCCGGCGCCTCCACCAAAAGTTCGCGGTATTCGCGGCGCGCGTCTTCGCTGCACTCCACTCCCAGGGCTTCAAAACGCTTTTTGCAGGTTCCGGTGCTTTCATCAATAGCTAAAATTCCCTTCCCCGGCGCAACCATTGCCTGAGCGGTTTGTTTAAGAACGTTGAGATCCATAAGTTTAAATTAAGGGGCCCACGAACTATAACTTCACTCCGCCTCAGGAGTCAAAGCGACCGCATAGAATCCATCGGTAGCATAGGCCTTGCATAGGTCATCTACACAGAATCCAGCAGGTAAAGACTCAAAGCCTGTGATTTTGCATCCAGGAATTTCCCAAGTTATATTTTCATCTACAGCGATTTTTTCTGGGGAATTGAGCACTTGAGAAGGATGGATCACATCTCCTGCATTCACTCCTCCGATACAGGAAACTGCGAGTGCTCCGTGAGACGTGTCTATACCTCCACGTGCTGCAGACAAATCCGGAAGCCAGGCAGTTGTTTCCGGACTGGCTTTAGTAGGATAAACAGCCAGAGCCAATCCTGCCCAAGGATTCGTTACAGGTGCTTGATCCACATTCTCCTCAGTTGACGTAGTAGGAGCATTAGCCCTCACAAAATCCGCAATTCCCGTCCCAATCCACTTCACATCTTCAGTCAAGTCTCGCCCCCCAATCGTATAAGGCGAAGAAACGAGTCCAGCAAAAATCAATGCACCACCAACCCTTTTCACACCTTTAGAAAGCGGTGCGCGAGGTGCTCTTGTAGCCCTTGGAGCAACCGGTGCTTTGGGTAAATTTACAGGTTTAGGCTCACGAGACAGCTGGTAACCTCCAAGACTCATAATGACATGACGCTCCGGAGACTGAGCGGCTCCTTTCAAAGCAATATTCAAAAGATTTTGAGAAACCTGCTCAGCATCAATCTCATCCATTCCATTGGAAACCAATGCGCGTATAAAAGCATTATTTGCCTCCCTTGGATCTTGCAACTCTGCCAATACCTTTGGCAGTTGATCCACAAAGGCCTTGAACAATACAGGCATGTTTAGAAACATTGCCTCTACTACATCGTTCGCCGTTAAATCACCCGTAACACCTACAGTCGTTCTACCACCAAATGGCAACATGAGTCCTGGTGCTGGACTTGGAAGGGCTGATATAACCGTTCGAGCTAAAAGATCAAAGAAAGCCTGATCCGTAAGTGTATTTATGGCCTCAACGAGTGGTTGAACGTTCGTAGACATAGCATTTGCCGTATTGTCCAAACGCTCTGCAGCAGCCTCCACACGAGCAGCAACGGCAGGAATCATATTTGCTGGCAACAAAGGCACAAGATCCTCTAGCGCCTGTCTGAATTTCGAATCTACATTTACCATAGAAACGGTATCGAATTTGCGCAAAATCGAATCAAGTGACAATAAATACGACTCCTTCTCAGCTCGAGAGGTATCTGCTGAAACCACAAAGATTTCCCCTGCACGAGCTTGAACGGATTGAATGAATTCTCTAGCACAACGTGCAAGGAGCTCCGACTGACGTAACTCCAATTCCGCTTTTCTGACATTAACAAAAGGGCTTGAATCCTGAGCACGGTACATGTCTAAATCAATTCTCAATCCTTCCATCTCTGCCTTCAGTCCACTCGAAGGCGTAAAAGGACGCTGATCTAGGGCTGTTTGAATTTCGGTTGTGTTTTTTGGCCCAAACGCCTTTCCCGTTAAATCACGGAGAACTCCAGCAAAACTTATAAAAAGTGCAGTTTCTTGACCCTTGTAGCTTACAGAGTCAAACGGTGCCCTTTGAAAAGCATTCATTACACCGTTGGTCTTCTCAGGAACACGTTCCATCGCACGTGATGCCTTCTCCGCCTGAGCTATTTCTTCCTCTTTACGAAGCAGTTCTTGACGCAATTTAGTAGAGGCCACTGCAAATGTTTCCTTTGCTGCCGCCACAAAAACAGATTCAATTTCTAGGGCTAGAACTCCAGTATCCCTTGTAGGTGCGGGTTCTTCCAAAAGCATACCGGCATTACGTAAAAGTATCAGTAATGGCTTCTCAAACGAGGCACAGTATTCTTCCAAAAGCGCATCTGGTCTGGTATTGACCAAATTAGCAAGTACCTGTTCTTTAAAATTTCCACCACTCAAGTCCTCGCTGACCTCCAAAACCTGACTTATTGGCGCTTGCTGAGCTTGTGTAAACTGAACTCGCAAAACAGCCAAAAACTGATCACAGGCCGCTTTCAGTAGCTGATATTCCGAATCTGCAAAACTTCGGTTGGCGGCCTCTCCCAACTCCATTTTATCTGAACCGTACTGTTTAATTGCAGCTCTTGCTTCTCCTAACTTTGTTTCAATGGTGGCCTTATGCTCCTGAATAACTTTCGTAAGCTCTGCCTTAACACGGGCTTCATCTAATG